>CBDUZY010000467.1:0-3208 GCA_965371825.1 uncultured bacterium | reverse complement strand
CCAGGATGGCCGACATGGCAAAACCGGTTCTCTACTACGAGAACACCGAGGGCGGACACGGTGCAGGCGCCAACCTCAGTCAGCAGGCCTACACGAAGGCGCTGACCTACGCCTACCTGTGGATGATGCTGAGGTAGCGACCTCGAAGAGTGCGGAATCGGCATAACCGAAAGGCGACCCGTCAGCGCGAGTCGATTGGTGCCGAAGCCTAGGCTCGAACCCGGATGAGCTTTCATTGGACCATGATATCCGCAATTTTTGCGGATATTGCTTGCCATTGCGGGGAATGCAGGTCATTATATCCGCAGTTAATGCGGAGATAAGTAATGTATCTGTGGCAAAGTAAAGAATGGCCTGCACTTACCTGGGACGAACAGGTCCTTTCCAGGACGCTCGCGAAAGCCGCCAGAGCGCAAGGCTTGCTATTGGGCAGGATGGAAGCGCTCGGCTTCGACCTGCTTGATGAAGCTCATCTCCACACCCTGACCGAGGACGTGGTTAAGTCCAGTGAGATCGAAGGCGAGGACCTGGATCGCGACCAGGTCCGATCGTCCATCGCAAGGCGACTCGGCATGGATGTGGGCGGGTTCGTCCCCGCCGATAGAGACGTCGAGGGTGTGGTCGAGATGATGCTGGATGCGACCGGCAACTATGATGAACCCCTGACCGAAGATCGCCTGTTCGCCTGGCACGCATCGCTCTTCCCTGCAGGCCGTAGCGGAATGCGCAAAATCATAACTGGGGACTGGCGTGACGATCATAACGGGCCCATGCAAGTGGTCTCCGGTGCTATCGGCCGCGAAAAGATCCACTTCGAAGCGCCACCTTCTGAGCGACTTCCTGAAGAGATGGCGAAGTTTTTCCGCTGGTTCCAGAAACCAGGTGACACCGATCCACTCCTAACCGCCGGTCTTGCACACTTGTGGTTTGTGACGATCCATCCGTTCGATGACGGGAACGGCCGTATCGCCCGCGCAATCGCTGACATGGCGTTTTCGCGGTCGGAGTCGAGCCGCCGACGTTTCTACAGCATGTCGGCACAAATCCGCCATGAACGAAAAGAGTACTACGCGACTCTGGAAACCACGCAGAAAGGCGGACTTGACGTAACACGCTGGCAACAATGGTTTTTGAATTGCCTATTGCGTGCAATCGAAGGCGCGCATAACACGCTCGGCTCCGTTCTTGGCAAGGCGCGCTTCTGGGAACGATTCGCAACCGAGCCACTGAACAAACGTCAAATCACGATTCTCAACAGATTGCTGGATGGAATCGATGGAAAGCTCACAACATCCAAGTGGGCGAAGATGGCCAAGTGCTCACAGGACACCGCATACCGCGACATCCTCGACCTGTTGCAACGAGGAGCATTGAAGAAAGACTCCGGCGGCGGGCGCAGTACGAGTTATTCTCTTGCCCGGAGCAGCAAATACTCTGAATAATCGGTAAGAGCCAACCATGGTGCCGGAGCCGGGACTCGAACCCGGACGAACGTTAGCTCAGAGGATTCTGAGTCCCTGATTCGTTGCCCTTTCCCGTTTACGAGGAGCACACGGCACGAACCCATGAGCTGATCTATCCACGGACGAAGGCAGGTTGCGTCGGTCGATCATCGCGCTTCATGCAGGCGGATGAAGGTGTCGGCGAGTCGGGCCGAGAGCAGCGACACGTTCTCGGCTCCGGACACGTTGGTCGCCACCGCGATGGCGATGCGGTGCTCGGGAACGGTCATGAGCGACGTGGTCCCGCCGGATACGTGCCCGCCGACGGTCGTGGCCGAGAGGGGGCTCCTCCGTACAGCGTCTCCGAGGCCTTGGCCCATGATCCGCGTGGGGATTCCGTCAGCACCCATTGCAGGGCTCCTGACATAGGCCAAGATTTCTCGTAGGTTTGGTTGATTGTGATTCGCGACTGCGATATAGTGTGTGGGACATGCAACCCACCAAACTGCGGTCTCAACTCCCACTCTTATCCGACCAGGCAATCATCCTGAGCCCTGATCTCGCCATGGTACGTAAAGGCAAACGGCTCGTGTTGTTCAATGCGTCGGGCCCGATCTATCAGTGCAGAGAGGATGACGGCGCCGCCGTTCGGCTCGGCGCCGTGCTGGCAATCGATCTCGGCTTGGCCGGCGTCAGCGTGGTCGCAGATGCGCTGAGGCTGTCTCGGAGCACGCTCCATCGTGTTCGCACCAAGTACGCAACCGGCGGCGTCGAGGCACTTCGGGAGAAGAAGCGTGGCCCCACAGGGCCGCACAAGCTGACGCCGGCTGCGCTGGGTCGGGCACAGCGCGTCTTGGATAGCGGCGGATCCCAGCGCGCGGCAGCTGAGCGTGCTGGTGTGAGTGAGTTCGCGATTCGTCACGCCATCAAGCGCGGCATGCTCACACGCGGCAAGAGCCAGCGGGCCGAGAGAGCCACGCCGAATTCTGCCGCGGTGCTCATGGGCTCGCGGGATCGCGCCTCGGTGGATCAGGCTTGCGCTGCGGGCGTGGCGACCAAGCGCGAGTTGGATCGCACGCTGGCGTGCACGGGCAAGCTCGTCGAGGCGGAGCCTGAGTTCGCAGCGGTGGAAGGCGTTGCTGGTGCAGGCGTGCTGCTCGCGCTTCCCGCGCTGCTTCACGAAGGCCTGTGCGATGTGGGAGGTGATGTCTACGGCAAACTGCGCAACGGGTTCTTCGGGCTGCGTTCGGTGCTGCTGATGTTGGCGTTCATGGCGTTGTTGCGGATCAAGACATCGGAGCAATTGACCGAGCACGCCCCGGGCGAGTTGGGGATCCTGCTCGGGCTCGATCGTGCGCCGGAGGTCAAGACCTTGCGGCGCAAGTTGCGTGAGATGGGCCTGCGTCAACTTGCCAGGACGTTTACGCAGAAGCTGACTGAGCGCTGGGCCCAGGCCACGCCCAAAGAGCTGGCGTTGCTCTACATCGACGGCCATGTTCGCCCCTACCACGGGCGCAAGCACGTGCTGCCCAAGCACCACGTCCAGCAGCGTGGCCGGCCGATGCCGGGCACGAAGGACTTCCATGTCAACGATCGCCGCGCCGACCCGCTGTTCTTTGTCACCGCCGAGGCGACCGAGGGCATGCTTGCGACGCTCGACTCAACCCTGCTGCCCGAGGTGAGGCGCTTGGTTGGTCCCCGACGGCGCATTACGATCGCCTTCGATCGCGAAGGCTGGAGCCCCAAGCTGTTCGCCAAGTGGAAGG
>CBDUZY010000466.1:0-3216 GCA_965371825.1 uncultured bacterium | reverse complement strand
ATTCACCGGCGTGCAACAAGAACGTCATTGTGCGGGGGAGACACGAATTCGTCGCGAGACCGGAATACTCCGGTACGCGACCTGCACTGCAGCGCCGCCTTGTCAACGGGCTTAAGCGTTGTCCCTGGCCGATCGCGCCGAGACACGAGCACGGCGTCACTGCTATGTATTATTGCCGCGTAGTCGCCAAAGGCAAGTGAGCCGGCCGATGATTTCTGAATCCCCGGTCGTTTGTCACTGAGAATGGACTTCGGCCCGCGAACCTATTCGGAGTCGGTGTGGCAGACGTGGTCTCGTGAATCGCAGCGCCCCGCAAGATTGTGTCGTCAGCGGCCCTTTATGTCGACCGCCCGCAGCTCCGGCTTGCCGGTGGTGAGGTTGTAGATGAGGTACTCAACGCTGAGTTGCGTGGGCAGGCGCCCCTTCTCTTGCTTTACGATCCTCGCCTTTCGCGACGCGGAGCCGTAGACCGCGAGAATCTTCCGATCCCTTTCGTAGATCACGTCGTCGGCATTTAGCAAAAGACCCTCCGGAATATCCTGCAACACAACATTGCCAGAGGCGTGGAATTGTCGCAGTCGCTCCGAACTGAGCCTTCCCATACGACGGACGTCAGACTCGCGTGAGCTGGTGGATCGTTCGAGGAAATCGACACTGAGAACGTCACAGGTCAGGAAGGTGCGGCGCCCGGATGGAGCTTCCGAGACCGCGCCGCCGGTGGTACCGAAGATTTTCTCGAGCTCGGTACCACTGAAGTGCCGGAGCTCAACATTGTCTTCGAACCTGGTCTGATCGGTCGAGTAGTCATAGACCATACGGCCTTGCCACTCGATCAGGGTCTTGGATGGACCGGCATCTGTGACCGCGAACAAATCCCCAGTGCGCGGAGCTTGTTCACTGCCGGACGGGTCCGCCGGAACGAAGTCTTCCAGTTGAAGGGAACCGGGCCCCTCGATCAACAAACGCGCAACCTCGTTTCGGAGGTCTACGGACAGCTTGGGCCCAGACAGTCGCGCTCTGCTCTGAAGCTCGCCGGTAAGCGGATCATGTTCGGCGTTCTCAACCACCGCGCGACCGGTGGCAAAGATGGCGGTCAGTTCCTTGTTGAATCCGGCGCCGGCGACTCGAGATTCCCCCATTCCGCGAGTACCGTGTCCGGAGAAACTTCTGATAAAGGGCTCGAAGATCCCCCACTTGCGGGTAGGTTCTTTGGAGACCGGCGAAGGGGCCACATCGGCAAACTCCACGAGTAGTTCGTCGGAGTCGAAAGTAGTAGTGGCCGAACTCGTGGCGTGTACATCGCCGACGAAGACGGCGCGGTTCTCCACCCCGCGGTAGGTCATTCTGTCATTCCAGGTGATCACGACGGGTATGGGCTTTCGGGTTCTGCGACCGTCGAGATCCCGTCGCGTCTGGAGTGTCATGCGTCCGGCACCGGGTACGTCCGCCAATTGCTCCAGGGCGCTTACGCGCACTTCGCGGCCGCTGACGCTGAAAGTGTCGAGGCGCACGGATGCGGGCCGGTCGTCGGTGCCGGTCACGAGCACTCGGTCTATCTCCCGGCCGTTCACAACCATGCAGTCAAGCTTGTCGGCCGAGAGGTCCAGCGGCTGCGAAGGATCGAAGACGGTGACCTCACCTCGGGCCCGAAGGCGCCTGACCACGGCCCGGACTTCGGTACTTCGGCCTGGTGTCTTCGACGAACGCGCCTCGCCCGAGTCGGCTGCTACGCGGACGGCGCTGTCCTCGCCGCCGCGTTCCTCCGTCGACGCCATCCGTTGGAAGTCGACAATCACTTCGTCCTTCGCACGCAGGATGCGCTCACCCTGAATCGCCTCGACATCGCCCGTTGCCGTCGCCCTCGTCGGAAGCGACGTGCCGTCCGTTCCGGTCTCGAGCGAAACATCGATGTCATCGCAAGTAAAACGGTCATTACCCTGTGTGAGGATGACGCCGCCATGACCCTGCAAACGCTCCAGGATCTGGCGCTCCGTCCGCAAGCTTCTACGCGATCCGAGCTTCAGCACCAGCGTGTCGGCGTCCAAGGCCATGTCACGCCGTCTCATGCGGGCCTTCCCCTTGAAGGTGACCTGATCGAGGAGCCGCGACTCCTTCGAGGTGATACCGGCGCGCAAGTCCGGAACGGTTCTGGTGACCACACGTCCCACGGCGCTTAGGCTCTCGGAAAACTCGACGACCAGTGCGGGCGAGGGGTCCGCCTCGGTCCGTGCAGTGTCTGCGTTGGCTTCGGAAGAGTTGTCCGGCTTGCCGGTCGAGAAGTCCTGGGCGGCATCGCCCCCTGTACCGGTAATATTTCCGACTACTTTGCCGGGGCCCACGACGTCAATGAATAGTTTCTCACCCGCGCGACTGACAGACACCTCGACTCCGCTGACGCCCCCCTGGGCATTTGTTCTGACCGATACGGGTGAGACGATGGAACCGAAGAGCCTGATCTGAGCGCCGTGGGGCTCGTAGGTCAACCGCGAGCACACAGCCTCACCATCGGGATGAGTGAGACGCACCGGAGTACCGAAAGCCGTGATCCTCGATCGGGCCTCGTCGCCCCACCGCCGGTCATCGGGCGAAAGGGCCTCGATGGCGAGCCTTCCGGTCCATGCCAGGACGATCCCCTGTGATGGAGCGGCGGCTCCGTCATCCTGCGGTTTAGCTTCTGTATCGTTCGGTGTCGGAGCAGCGGCGGATCTGATCCGAGCCTTGTCGCGATCCGCGAAATCTCGCAGGATCTCGAGCACGTCGGCCTGCAAACGCGACCGGGTGTCCGCCCCTGTCTGCTGTCGTGCGTCAACGTCGCCCTCGAAGCGAGCGAGATAACGAACGGTGGGTCGCGGAGCGGGTTCAGCGTCGTCGCTCTCGCCCGCGCGGAATATCGGCACGTCTTCGTCAACCGTCGGCACTGTTTCGCTTGCCACTTGCTCATCCGACAAGGTCGTCGGCGCGTCGGCTGCCGCTCCTTCGCCGGTTACTCCCGCTTGGGCGTTCACCCGAGACTGGATCGTCGCTCGTATCCAGTCGACAAGCGAAACTCGTTTTGCGCCCGCGAGATCAGCCCCGGGCATCGAGATCCCCAGCTCGCTGCTCGGGTCCAGCATTTCGATCCGCCCACCGCGACTTACGCGCATGGATTCCACGCGGCCCTGGGCCTCGTTGAACCGGATTTCGACACCGTCGGCGGTGAAGTCGATGTCGCGGCCG
>CBDUZY010000465.1:0-3219 GCA_965371825.1 uncultured bacterium | reverse complement strand
ATCGCCCTCGAGCAGATCGACCTGATCCACCGCATGGTGCGGCGCTATCCGGACGTGTTCGAGATGGCGTTTACGGCCGACGATATCGAGCGGATCAGTCGAGAGGGTCGAATCGCGTCACTCATCGGACTGGAGGGCGGCCACGCGATCGAGAACTCTCTGGGAGCACTGCGAGCCTACTTTGCACTCGGCGTTCGCTACATGACTCTGACACACTCCGACACGCACGATTGGGCTGACTCCGCGACGGATGAGGCCCGCCACGGAGGGTTGACGCCGTTCGGTGAGTCCGTGGTGTTGGAGATGAACCGTTTGGGGATGCTCGTGGATATTTCGCACGTCTCGGCTGAGGCCATGCGCGACGTGTTGGCGGTGAGCCGAGCGCCCGTGATTGCGTCCCACTCTTCCGCATACGCAATTGCCCCTCACCCGCGAAACGTACCGGACGACGTCCTCCGGCTGATTGCGGAGAACGGCGGCGTTGTGATGGTGAACTTCTTTTCCGGGTTCCTTCATCCCGAGGCTGCCCGCGTTATGGAGGAGATGTTTACCGAGTACCGCAGGCTTGACGCCGAGGGGCTCGAGAAAGAAGCACTCAGAGGCGCGATGAAACAGTGGCGGGAGGCACACCCAGCGCCGAGCGGAACGGTCGGGACCTTAGTGGACCATATCGACCACATCGTCGACGTGGCTGGGATCGACCACGTCGGTTTGGGTTCGGACTACGATGGAATCAGCGTGACGCCGAAGCAGCTCGAGGATGTCTCGTGCTTTCCGTACATAACCCAGGGACTTCTAAACCGTGGGTACTCGAAGCGGGATATCCGTAAGATCCTCGGCGGCAACTTTCTACGTGCCTTCCGCGAAGCGGAGCGAGTCGCCGCTCGACTGCAGCTCGGTAGTTAAGGGGCGACGCTTACCGAATCTTGTCGCGCACTTCCCGCCTTCGCCCTGCAGCCCTTCCGCCGCTTCCTCGCGGTCGCGGTACTGATCCCATTTCGACGCTTCGGTCCGCTCCCTCACGGTCGCGGTTCGGATCCCGTTTCGACGTCTCGGCCCGCTCCCTCACGATCGCTGTGCGGAATGTGTGGTCCCCACGTCCCTTTGCTCCTTTGCGCTTCATCCCTCATCCTTCATCCTTCCACCTTCAGCCTTTTATCACTCCCAGCGGTCTGAACTTGGCGACGCGCGTGCTGATGGCCGCCTCGTGCACAACGTCGACGACCTGAGTGACGTCCTTGTAGGCGTCGGGCTGCTCCTCATCCAACCCGGTACGGCCTCGGGCTCGGGCGACCACGCCGCGCTCAGCCAGCTCGCGCATGATTGACCGCCCCTTGGCGGCGCGGATGGCGGCTCCTCTGGACATCAGTCGCCCCGCGCCGTGGCAGCAGCTACCGAAGGTGTGCTCCATCGCGGCCTGCCTGCCGACGAGCACGTAGCTCGCTCGACCCATGTCGCCAGGTACGAGCACCGGTTGACCGATCGACTTGTACTTGTTCGGCAGCTCGGGGTGGCCGGGTGGAAACGCCCGCGTTGCCCCCTTGCGGTGAACGCATAGCGTGCGTCTCTTGCCATCCACTTCGTACGGCTCCATCTTGGCGATGTTGTGAGCGACGTCGTAGACGAGTGCCATGCCGAGTCGCTCCGCCGGTATTTCGAAGACCTCTCCGAACACCTGGCGGGCGAGATGGGTCATGATCTGCCTATTGCACCAGGCGTAGTTAGCCGCCGCTTGCATCGCTCCCAGATAACGCTTTCCTTCGGGCGATTCCACCGGAGCACAAACCAGTTGCCTGTCCGGAAGATCGATTCCGTACTTGCGTGGAGCGTCGCGGAGGTCCTTTATGGCGTCGTCGCACACCTGGTAACCGAGCCCGCGCGATCCGGAGTGAATCATCACGGCGATGTTGCCCTCGACGAGCCCCATTACGGCGGCGGCCTTCGCGTCGTTGACCTTCTCTACAACCTGGACCTCGAGGAAGTGATTTCCGCTTCCGAGCGTGCCGCACTGGTCGTACCCGCGCTCCAAAGCGCGGTGGCTAAGAAAGTCGGGATCGGCTTCGGCGATGCAGCCGCGAGCTTCGGTCATCTCGACATCGCCGTCCCAGCCGTAGCCTCGTTTGACCACATACGGCGAGCCTTCGGACATCAGCCGCTTGAGTTCGGGTTTCTTGAGCTTGACGACACCGCCGCGGCCCACGCCACACGGTATGGTGCGAAAGAGTTCCTCGACGAGGCGACCCATGCGCGGCTTCGCGTCATCGAGCGCAATATCCGTGCGGAGCAGCCGAACTCCGCAGTTAATGTCGTAACCCACTCCACCCGGGCTGATCACGCCGCCCTGCTCGGGATCGGTCGCCGCCACGCCGCCGATGCAGAATCCATAGCCCCAGTGGATGTCGGGCATGGCGAGCGACGCCCCGACGATTCCCGGCAGGCAGGCGACGTTGGCCACCTGCTCCAGCGACTTATCCTGCTTGATCGTCTTGATCAACACGTCGTCGGCATAGATGATTCCGTCGACGTTCATTCCCTGTTTGTAGGATTTTGGGATTCGCCAGCTCGTGGCGTCGATTCGTTCGAGCGGTCCGGTGTACTTGTCAGCCATAGTCAGATGTCCACGATTAAGGTGGCTTCGTATCCGCCGGCGATGGAGCGGATGTCCAGCTCATGATACGTTATCGCTTTGACCTCGCGATGATAGACGCTACGCTCGGCGTCGATGGGGGCGGTTTGGACCTCGACCTTTAGGCCGGTGTCGTCGAAGACGGCGACGTTCACCGTGGTCACGCGCCGCCGATCGCGATCGAAGAGAGTCAAGACCTCGGCCAGGTAGTCGCGGAGCATCACGGGTTGGTCGGGTCCGCCGGACGAGATCGAAACCGGCGTCGTGTTGTCGCACGTTATGAGGTCTCCCATGACCGCGTACAGTGCTTCAGTCGTCGGGGCGATAAGATCAGGCAAAGTGGCGGCGCGGACACGTATGCCGATGTCGGCCGTGTGATCGAATAGCTCGAACGACGGTTCCATGGTCGAGCATTGTCCGCAACCGTTGCCTGGAGGCAAGGCACGAGCCCGGCGAGCTCGAGGGTGTTACCATGAGAAGACCTGTTGTCGGCGTTATGGGTGGATCGAAGGCGACGAAAAAGGTGTATGCGATGGCGCGGGAGTTGGGGGGGCTCATCGCGGCTAACGGGTGGATTCTGCTCAACGGCGGGC
>CBDUZY010000464.1:0-3224 GCA_965371825.1 uncultured bacterium | reverse complement strand
AGAGTCATCCGTCAAATCGAGGAGTGGAGCCATGGCACGCAGACAGGGTCCGGTGAACTTCAACCGCCGCAAATTCATGGAGATGGCGGCGGCCGCGGGTGTGGCGTGCGCCGCCACGGAGATGTTCGGCGAAGAGTTCGTTCAAGCCTTGGAACTCCCGGGAGACGGGGCGTTCGTCCCTGGAGCTGAGTCCCTGCAGTCCGCCTGTCCGTACTGCGGCGTAGGGTGTGGAACGCTGATTCAGGTTCACAATGGGAAAATAACCGGCGTGGTGCCGGACAAAAAGCACCCGACCAACCGCGGCATCCAGTGCATCAAGGGACTGAACGCGCATGAGCCCCTCTTCCGCGACAGGCTCACGAAAGTCCTCGTCCGCAAGGACATGAGCGACCCGCTGCGCGGGCACGTGTCGTCCAGCAAGGGACGCTTCGACGACGAAGTGTTTGAGGAGATACCCTACGAGAAGGCCGAGGAACTGGTCGCGGACAAGATCGCCGCCATCATCAAGGCCAGGGGCGGAAACACGGTTGGGCTCAACGGTTCCGGGCAGCTCACGATGGAGACGCAGTGGATCGAGAACCTGCTGCTTAAGGGTGTAATCCAGAGCAACTCCGTCGAGGCCAACGCCCGCATGTGTATGACGTCGACTGTTACGGGCTACTTCCACTCCTACGGCTCGGACGCCCCGCCCACCTGCTACGAGGACATCGAGGAGGCGGACTTCGTTACCTTCTGGGGTCATAACCCACGTGAGGCGCACCCGACTCTGTTCTGGCGTATCGCCGAGCACAAGAAGCGGACCGGTATTCCCACGCTGATCGCCGATCCTCGCACAACCGATACGGTGCGTGCTCTCGAGTCCATCAACCCGCGCAACAGCTACCATCTGCAGACGCTCAACGGTGACATCAGCTATCACAACGCCATCGCCCACATCCTGCTTACGAAGTACCCGCGGGCGTGCATGTCCGAGGAATGGCTCGACAAGAACACCAATGGTTGGCGGGACTACGTCCAGGGTGTCAAGGCGGGCTACCCACCTAAGCAGGTGGTCGAGAGGCTCAGACTTCTCGACCGCGGGCGGGTCACGGTCGAGAAGATCGAGGACATCGCCCGCGTGTGGGCCGAGGCGAGCATCAAGGGGCGAGAGCGAGGCCGCGGCGGCGTTCTGACGTTTTGGGGCATTGGCTACAACCAGATGCTGCACGGCCAGCACAACACCATCGGCCTTGTCAACCTGCACCTGTTGACGGGCAACGTGGGCCGGCCCGGGTGCGGGAGCCATTCGCAGACCGGCCAGCCCAACGCGATGAGTCTGCGGCTGATGGGTGCTCTGACCGGTCGCCTGCCGTTCAACCAGCCGCTCAAGAACGAAGCCTGGCGGAATCACATCGCCAAGTGCTGGCGCATCCCGCCGGAGCGCCTCGCCAAGACCACTGCGCTACCCAACGCCGGCATGTCGGTGGGTATGATGGAGCGGGCGCTGAAGGACGATCTACTGGCGATCTTCTGGGTGTACGCGACGCACATCCACCTGCCGGACGTCGCGAAGCTGGTCCGTCCCGCCCTCAGCAAAATGTTCGTCGTTGTCCAGGACATTTACCGCCACGCGCCCAATAACCTCTACGCGGACGTCGTTTTCCCGGCGGCTACCTGGGGTGAGTGGACCGGCGGGACGTACACCCAATCGGAACGGCGTCTCTACATTTGTGACGGCACGAAGAACCCGCCCGCAGGCTGTCGGCCCGACCTGGACCTGGCTATCGACAAGGGTAAGGCGATCGCCCGGAGGCTCGGGCTCGATGCCGATGCGATCTTTCCCTATGAAAAGACGATCAAGATGGGCAACGGCTTGATGGCTTACGATCCGGAAGACATTTTCCGTGATATTCTGGCCGCCAGTAGAGGCTCAGACTCCGACATTTCCGGTATCCTTAACGTCGAGAAGGAAGACGGCCTGTCGCCGTACGAGCAGTTGCGACAACTGCGCGGCATTCAGTGGCCGGCGCCGTCCGCCAAGATCGCGCGGCGCGGCGGGACGGCAAGACGATACCTGGGTCAGGAGGGTTGGGTGGGCAAACCGTACGGCGCCTTCCGTCACAGTGACGGCAAGGCGAAGTTCAAGCTGTGCGGGCAGGATTACTCCAAGATTCACGAGACCTGCGCGAAGCTGATGGCTTACGGCCATCTCGGCAAACCCGGTGAAGGGCCGTTCATCATTGACGAGATTGCAGCGGCCAAGAAGGAGGGTCGCAGGAACGTGCTGGAGATCGCCCGGGACAACGCCCTGCCGCCGGAACTGCCCGATCTCGCGGTCTACGACGACAAGTCAATGACGCTCGAGGATCACAGGACCGCGGACAGGTATCCGTTCTGGCTCTCGTCGGGAATCGTGTACGAGCATTTCCACACGGCCAAGACGATACGCGGGGCCACGACGATCGCCCTTGTTCCCGAGCAGTACGTCGAGATGAACGAGGAGGACGCGGAACGCTTCGGGTTGCGTGACGGCGACAGAGTACGTTTGGTGACACGCCGTGGCAGCTACGAGGCCCGCGTCTCCGTCGGTTTGGACAGCGCGGTCAAGCCGGCGCGCACCGAGGTCCCCCCGGGCCTGCTCTTCAGTCCGTACAACCTGTCGGTGGCGGATAGCGCGGACCCGACGAAGAACAAGTGGCTGGTGAACGCCGCCACCCACCGTGCCTGGGATCCGGTCAGCGGCCAGGTGGATTTCAAGAAAGACGCCGCGCGCATCGAGCGGATATAGTTTAGAGGCTAGCGCAATACTCCTGCGGCGCGGGACGGGTCCCACGCGCGTCGATCCATGTTACGGGTGTAGCAGTTCGAGGATTTGGATGGCGTTCAGAGCGGCGCCTTTGCGGAGTTGGTCGCCGCAGACGAACAGTTCAATACCCTTACCGTCCGGCTGACTGATGTCTTGTCTGATGCGGCCCACCAGGACGTTGTCCTTTCCGGAGGCATCCACCGGCATGGGGAAATGATTACCTTCCACATCGTCGACGACTTCCACGCCCGGCGCGGACGAGAGTACGGCCCGCACCTCGCCCGGAGTGATCGGCCGCTCGAATGTCAGGTTGATGGACTCACTGTGGGCCCGCATCACCGGTACGCGTACGCACGTGGCTGTGATCGCCAGCGACGGTGCGTGAAAGATTCTGCGCGTCTCGTCGACCATCTTCCGCTCTTCGGTGTTGTAACCGTCG
>CBDUZY010000463.1:0-3226 GCA_965371825.1 uncultured bacterium | reverse complement strand
CGAACTCGTTGGGATGTGCGTCACCTCGATTGACCATCAGTTCGGCGGCTGGTCGACCGGCCGTCGGCGGCTGCGCAACCATCCAAACCGCCGTGCAACGGACCCGTATGCCTGGTGGTATGGGAGTAAGGGGCCGCGAGGCCCCCTCCCGTCCCGATGAATCGGTGGTACTGTAGGCCTTCGGGTTACTCAAGCTCGTGCACCACGCTTAGATCCGCGGCTCTGCCGGCGCCGTGGCACACGGCGCAGGACTCGGCAGCAACGACATCCTGGCGCTGCGTAAAGTCGGCCGCGTCGGGGTCGGCAATGCTGATCATTCCGCCGCTCTCACGGATGTGGGCGAGAGCCGCAGCGTTGTCGTGGCAGTAGTAGCAAGTGGAAGCCATCGGCGTATTCACCCAGTCGGTCGCATTCGGCACGTTGTCACGAGCCGCGTCAACAACGGCGAAATCGTCGCCGTCTAGACCGTCATCAGTACCGGTCGTGCGGACGGTGGTTCCGAGCACGCTGTCGGCCAACGGCAGCTCGTAGGTGCCTTCCATGTGGCAGAGCAGGCAGTTGCGGACGCCATCTTCCGCCGGAAAGGTGACTTCCGCCCAGTCGTAGTAGATACCATCGTTGCGACCGCGGACAAACTCATAATCGGTCGTGCGGACGGCAGAGGCGTGGATGCCGTGAATCATGTCCTTCATGTTGTTGGTGTCCTCCGGCCAGGTCCAGGTATCACTGGTGCCAAGGGCCACGGTGGCCTCCGAAGGATCGTCCGTCGCGGGATCGCCGTCCCGGTCAGCGGCATCAGCAGGATCAATGGACCGCCCGCTGGTGCTCAGGTTCGGGACGTGACAAAGCATACAGACCAGGGCTTGCTTCGGGCCCTCCGTGTTCAATCGCAACCCAATGACCCGGTTACCGCCGTGCCCCTCGAACCACTCGTGACAGCTGCCGCACTTATCGGGATCGACGACCGCCCGCCGTACGTCATCACCGGCGACTTCCATCACGGCCGACAGCGTGTGCAGACTGTAGTCGTAGGCTTCGTCACCGTCGGCGTCGAAGCGGAAGTAGCTCTGCAGCGCGATGGCACGCATGGTGGCGCCTGCCGGGAATGCGTCCCCCGTCGCACTGAAGTCGGCCACGCATCCCGTACCGCTGGAGCAATCTACCGCACCGGCATCAACCAGATCGCCAATACCGACGCTCACGGGCTGGCCCGCTGTCCGCCCCAAGTTGTTGTAGTCGGCCGGAGCAGCGACGCCGCCCTGCTGCTCGGCCCATGCCATCAGGAAGGAAGGCCAACGGAACGCGCCACCCTCGGCGTCGACAAAGCCGTCGGGCAGATCGTTCATGTCGAGCACTTCGCCGTCCGCCGTGACGGTGAACGTAACCGTCGGGAATCCGGCGCCATCCACGGTGACTGTGCTTACGCCGAAAGCCATCTCCGGCACGCCGGCCGGCAGGTTCGGGTTGTTGGGCGTGGCGTTGGCGGTGACGTGATTGCCCTCGATGCCGGAGGCCGGGTGGCAAACAGCGCACGTGCTGTTATCGACCTGGGCGCCGCCGGCGTGGTTTTCGCCCGTCTCGAAGTTGACCTCCGAGTGGCAAGCCCCGCACGCCACCATGCTCGGCACGTTCTTCCAGTTGGCGCCGTCCGCAGTCGCCTCGTCCTCGCCGTTGTGGCACTTGCGGCAGTTCGCGAGATCCTGAGGATACGTGACCTCGGAGTAGTCGATGCCGTCGTCGAGCACGTCGAACTTTTGGGCAGAGTGGATCTTGTGGATCATGTACTTCATGTCGCCCTCGCCCTCCGCGAGGTCGGGAGTGTGGCAGTTGCCGCAGTACTCGGTAATGAAACGGCGACCGTGGAACACCAGGCCGTCGTGGCACTCGTTACAGGACTCCATCACCGCGATATTGCGGGTCTCGGTCACGTCGCCGCCCGCCGGCACGAAATCCAGGAACAGGTTCTGGGGCTTCAGGGGAGCCGAGCTGGAGCCGATTTGCCCGGCCACGCGGTGGCTCAGGGCCGGCTCGTAGGTCACGCCGGTCACAGTGGCGACGTCGGTGTTAAAGGTGAACGTATAGGTGCCGTCGCCGTGATCGACCAGGGATGATCCGGTATCGTAGTCAGGCGCAGTGGAACCGTCATTGGTCGTGTCCCGCGTGTAGGCTACCCAAACGCTCGGATCGCCGTTGGTCCCCGGCACCAGCTTCGTGATGGTGTAGCGGACGTAGCGATTGCTATCCTCCCATAGGGCGCCGATGCCCGTAATGGGCGTGCCATCCGCGGTGGTGACGGTGAACTCGACCACCGGCGGGCTGTCGATGGTGACGGCGGTGATCTCGCTCTGAACGTCCAGCGCGGCTACAACGTCGTCCGGCGCGGTGCCCAGGTCGATGGCCGCGGTGTCTTCGCACCCGATCGCGTCGTTGACACAAACGCCGGTCGCACTACACGCATCCACCGTGCATGCGACGCCGTCGTCACAGTCCGCGTCAGATTCGCAGCCGGGTGATGGCCCGACACCGGGACATCCCACAACGAACGACAGGACCATGCCTGAAACTGCGGTAAGTAACGTGAATGTGCGGACTTTCCCTTGTGTGAACTTATGTGCACGCATGTCGAGATTCCTCCAATTGCCAAGGCGACGCACGCCGTGGCCGTTGTCTACACGTCTCAGGCCGGCGAATGCCCCGCGAAACCTGAGACTTTGCTATCCGAACGCTTTCGATTATCGGCAAATAGCCTATCGGCAGACCCCCGCGCCGATGTTCGCCCGAAAGTTCCTTCAACAACTCCTGCGCCCCCGCGCCGATGCGAACGAAGAGCGAGACAATTGCCAGAATCGAGAAACGATGCGCGAAGTTCACGGAGTACTCTGCGAATGCCCGGTGCTCACCCTTGGACTGCCCGACTATTCGTTGCACCTGATCGCTCGGCCGCGCGGAACCGTACATCCAGTCCAGGTCAGGGTCAACAAGAAACCGCGGAATAAAACAGTGGCCGTTTCTGTACAGGCGGCAGAAGCAGAATCGGGTTGCCCAGAGGGACATCCCGCGGTCCCACTTCCCCGAGCGGGCCGTCGCCGAGGCATGGGTCCCCCTCCAGATTGATAGGTGTTTTACCTAGGCCGTTGCCCTATAAGCCCAGGTTCACTTCTCTGGAGTTGCGTAGAATGCGCTCCAGATCCGGTCGGCGAAGAGGGTCTGGGCGAACTCGTTGGGA
>CBDUZY010000462.1:0-3232 GCA_965371825.1 uncultured bacterium | reverse complement strand
CGCAAGCAAGCTGCCAAGTCCGTCACGCTGAGTCGGTTTCTGCAGGAGATGCTGGGCTCGGTGGATCCTGGCAAAGCGCTCGGACGCGAAGTCACGGTGCGCTTCATCCTGGACGAGGCCGGCCGGAACATCGACGAGGGGGCACTGGCGAATCAGCTCGAGGTCGAGGCGGCAGTGCGGCTGACGCTCGGCGAAACCTACAAGGCGCTGGGCCTGTACGCGGCCGCGGAAAAGCACGTCGGCGCAGCGCAAGGAATACTTACCAATATTTTGGGTGACGAGCACCCCGATACCCTCCGCTCGAATCGGGCCTTGGCGGAACTCCTCCGAGTCCGCGGCGGGTTCGCCCAGACGGAGTCGTTACTTCGACGCACCGCCGACACGCAACTACGGGTGCTTGGGGAAGATCATCCCGATACGCTGACCACCATGAACGAACTCGCATTGGCCCTTTGGGGACCGGGCAGGTTCGAGGAGGCGGAGTCCATTCACCGTCGGACACTCGAGATCCAGCGGCGTGTGCTCGGCGAGGAGCACATCGATACCGTGGAGTCGATGGTCTACCTGGGGGCTGTGTGCCGAAACCTCGGCAAGACCGCCGAGGCGGAATCACTCCTGCGCCACGGGCTTGACTCGAGCCGACGACTGTTTGGCGAGGAACACCCGTGCACGACCATGGCGATGAACTACCTCGGGATGTTGCTCGAAGGCCGTCGAGACTACGCGGAGGCAGAGAGATTGTTCCGCCAAACGTACGAGGTTGATCGCCGTGTGCTCGGTCCGGACCACCCGCGAACGCTCATGCCGATGAACAACCTCCTTCGCGTGCTCAACTTGCAGGGCAAGACGGAAGGGGCTCAGCCGCTCGTTGCGGAGCGTCTCGCCCATTTGAAACGTGCGGCTGGGCAACCCGAGGCCGGTGCTCTCGCGCTTCACGCATATGCCTGGGAGCTGCTCACCTGCGAGTCCGCGGACCTTCGCGATCCGCTAGCAGCGCTTCCTACCGCCGCCAGGGCTGTGGAACTCGACGGTGGGCGGGATGCGGGCTTCTTGGAGACATTGGCTCTCGCATATCAAATGACCGGCGACCTTGAGCAGGCAATCGGGACCCAACGGCTGGCCGTCGCGCGGGCTGAACTGGGCGGACCGTACAACGTCGCGGAACTCGAGGAACGACTCGTTGACTACATGCTCGAGAGAAGGGACTTTTTCGGTGCGGCCGGTGTCTCGTGGCAGGGGCTCGCCGCGCAGGTCGGCGGATCTATCGCTCCCAGCTTCGCCCCGGGAGCGTCGATGATCGCCCGGAGCGAGACTCTCATACAGGAGGGCAGGTTCACTGATGCAGCAGATCTGCTGCAAGGGTGCCTGGATATCAGACAGAAGGAGCTCCGCGAAGGCCACTGGATGATCGCGGACACTGTAAGTCGCCTCGGCGGCGCCCTCACCGGCGACGGCAGGTTTGCTGAGGCTGAGCCCTTCGTGCTGGCGGGGTACGAGACGATTAAGGGCAACCCGCGGGCCCCCGCCAGACGCAAGCGAGAGGCGGTCGACCGCATAGTCTCGCTCTATGAATACTGGGGCAAACCTGCACAGGCCGCCGAGTGGCGCCGACTGTCCGAGGACAGCCCGGTTGGCGGGCTCGGCATGCCCTAGGAGGGTGTTTGCCCTTTCTCAACAGGCAGCCAAGACGCCTGGACCGCTGGCGGACGGCGGCGTTCCGATCGCACGCGGACCCACCCGACTTTCGCACATCCGGATTTGGATTATCGCACCCACGCTTCAGTTGCGCCTGATTTCTAACCGCCTCAGCGTCAGCGTCAGCCTCAAAGGGCCGTGCAATCGGCGGCCATGGATGACGCGTAGCCCACTGTGGCGAGTCCGAGAATTGGTGCGATTTAATCCGTGTGGTGCCTGAGGCGCGCGAGGCGCAGGCGTCGCATGACGTTATGGAAGAGTTTCGCGCGACGCCGAAGCGTCGTGCGGAACGGAAGGCTGCGGATCCGGGTGACGAGGAACGCAGCTGCGGGGCAAGTGACGACGCTCGCGGAGATCGGCGTTGCATTCCCGCAGAACGGCGTCAGCAAAAAAGGAGCCACGATCGTGAGAACAGGCGTATTGATCATCTGCGGCGTGTTGGCAACAGCACTGGTTACACCGACGCTCATCAGGTCGGCGCCGGTGGACGAAGATGCGTTCACGCTCGCCCGTGTAGTGCCAGACGATGTCTTCTTATACGTGGCGGAGCGACACAACCCGGAGCGGGACTTCCTCTGCGACTACTGGGGAGAGGTGTTGGATGCCCTGGCGCAGAGTGGTGTCGGTGGCGACGTGATGGAACTGGTCGGCTCCCTCCTGGGGGCGGAGCAGACCGCCGAGCTGGAGCGTCTCAAGGAGAGGGCGACGCAAGTCCTCGGCGGTGTCGATTGGGAACAGCTCGCCGCCAAGGAGACGATGTTCGCGCAACGGTTCGACACGCCGACGAACATTCTCGCCGAACGACCCCCGATACTTGTGAACAGCATGGTGTGGGTTTTTCGCGGCAGCGCCGAGGGTGCCGCCGGCAACTATGACGGGCTTGTGGCTATCCTCGAGGCGATCGTGCAGGAGGTTAACAGTGCTACCGGCGCCGAGTCACTGGTCGTAGACTTTGGCACCCGTGCGGGCGCCAAGGTCGCCAGTGTGAATCTCCTGCGGGCGGCACCTGGCGCTCCGCCGCTGCCCCTGTCCGTGGCTCTGCGCGACGACATGGTGATTATCGCCCTGCGCGAGCGTCTCTTCAACGACGTATTGGACCTGATGAGTGGTAAGAGCGACGGGAAGACCCTTGGAGACGACCGGCGATTCAAGGAAGGGTTCGCCAAGCTTCCGCCCGCGGAGGACGTGATGACGTTCTTCGACGTGCAGGCCCTGATGGAACCTCTGCTCGGGATGCTCGAAGGCGTTGTCGGTATCGCGGGCGCACCGGGCGATATCACCAAGAACACGAGTATGGGCTCCGAAGCTCGGGAACTCCACGGACAAGCGATAGCCGCCTACCAAAACGGTGATTTCAAGAAGGCGTTGGCGCTCACCCGAAAAGCACACGAGGCGAGTCCGGAAAACTCGACGAACCTGTACAACATGGCCTGCTTCAGTGCTCTGGTCGGCAACAAGAAGGAGGCGCTCGAATGGCTCGACAAGGCGGTCGAGGGCGGTTTCTTCGCTCCACGCAAGATCGCCTCGGACTCCGACC
>CBDUZY010000461.1:0-3236 GCA_965371825.1 uncultured bacterium | reverse complement strand
GTCGCGCGTGGCCTGAACGATCGGTCCTCGCGGGCCGACACCAGTCGCACGGAGGTACCCATGATGCCAGAGGCGGACTGCGACCGCCGCCGTCTCGGACCCGAGGCTGCGCGGAACATAGGCAGCTTCGTACGTCTCGCGGCCGAGTAAGGCATCGGCAAGCGTCCGGCGGGCAACACGTGACAGAAAAGCGCGCCCGCTTTCCGAAATGTTCGGTTCGGCCGGTTCTGGAAGATCGTTCGCGGCTGGAGGTGCCGCGTACAGCGTGCCAACCGGAATAATCACTGCCAGCAGCAGCATCGGAAGTTTGTGAGCCGACATGCCGATCAGTATAGTGCTGGTTTGCGGACGTCTCAAATCCCACGATTCGACGTGGGAAGGTCGCCGCGGTCGAGCGGTCGGCTCATGTTACGGGCCGGCGAGTTGCACGGCAGATGGAGACCGGCATGGCCAAGGCTGAGGTCGACTTCGTTAAACCGATCATCGCCGCCGCGGCGGAAGTAGCCAAGAAGGTCTCCGCGCAGGTCATGTTCGCGTACGTGGACGCCGTGGACGACCTACCCGCGCTTGCAGCCGCGGTCAAACCACCCACCAAGCTCATCCTCGTCTGCCGAGATCAAGAAGACGAGCAGCGGGCCGGGGATCTTTCAGTACCGGCGATGACCGTGCCCCCGTTCGACCTCAAGCGAATGGACCAGATCAAGATGGCCACGCTGATCGCCTTCTCGAAGCAGATTCTGAAGGCGGGCGACGTGTTCGTTTTCCTTACCGGCGTCGTGGGTCACGGCATCGACACCATCGTGTCGATGCGGGTCGGCGAGGAGTACGAACTCTTCCAATCGGTGGGCCAGCCGAATCTCATGGAACACATCCGCAGACCGGTCTTCGAAAAGGTGCTCCGCATCGCACTCGAGCTCGCCCATGAGGGGCGCGAGGGCAAGCCCGTCGGGGCGATCTTCGTCCTCGGCGATCACCGCGAGGTGGTCAAGTGCAGCCTGGAGGGCCGCATAAACCCGTTCAAGGGTTACACCGAGAAGGAGCGCAACATCCTCAACGATTCCATGAGCGACACGGTGAAGGAGATCGCCAAGATGGACGGCGCCTTCATCGCCAAGGGCACCGGCGTAATCGTGGCGGCGTGCGCGATACTGCGCCCGTCGATCGCCGGCGAGGCCCTGCCGCAAGGGCTCGGCTCCAGGCACGCCGCCGCAGCCGCAATCACCGCCGCCACAAAGAGCATCGCCATCACCCTGTCCGAATCGACCGGTGACGTTCGCATCTGGCGACGGGGCACGATGATCACCGAGATCGAAAAATCCTCCCGCCCGCTCCACGACATCCCCCCACCGCCGGCGGCGAACAAGTAAGCAAGATCCCGATCACATATGAGATTCTGTCTATCCCCGAGCCGCATGCGGAATGGAATCCCGATTTGTCGGGAGCTTGCGCGAGCCCCCCGCACCGGAGGTCCGCTCCTCAGCCTCTTCATGGATACGGAAACTTGGCCGGCCCGGTCGATTTCACAGTAGTGTCGCCTTCATCACCCAGAGCGTCATCCAGCAACCTGTCGCCACCATCGTGTAACCGTACTGCCAGTCCCCTATCGGAAGTACGCTGTTTGCCAGGACAACGCCGAACCAGACCACCGCCCAGCCGAATGCGATCGCAATAGCGGCCAGGGGAAAGCCGCCCATTCCGGCCTTGTCGGTCAGCTTCCCGGCGAGTCCGTGTCCGATCGCGACCCCGGGCACAGCCAACACCGCTGTCAGCAGGCCGAATATCGTCCAGTGCGGTATGAGGAAGTTCAACACCGGCGTGATTAGCCATACCACGGCGATCCACAACGCGAACGCAATCGCGCTCCGGATTGCCAAGTGCATCAAGGCCCGTCGCAGCCCGAGCATCGGCGTCCACGGTTGATCATCCATGAATGCCTCCCCATCGCAGTTTGGCTGTGTCGGGCAAGACCAGTGCCCCGCTGCGGAGCCGGCTCCTCCTAGCCGGTCCTACTTCGCTCGGCAACGCCTGGCAAATAACACAGCCAGTGCGGCGAAGACCATAAGGCCCAGCACGCCTGGAGCGATGTCAACCAGGATCGGGGCGCCGAGTGTATCAGCCAGGCGCTGGGCCCAGCCCTGGCCGATTTCCATCGGAAGCGGCTGTCTGACCGTCGGGTCCTCGGCTTTCCACTTCTGACAGAAAACAACACCCGCGATGGCCACGCCCAGCAGCCCCTCGCCGCCGACCAGGCCTGAACCGAACAGCACGCCGCGCTCACGCCGCTCGTTCTTCTCTTCGTCGGTTCTTGCGACACGCTGGACCAACCACCGCAGCGCCCCGCCCAGAAACACCGGAACCATCGTGGTAACCGGCAGGTACACGCCGACGGCAAACGGCAGTGACGGAACGCGGAGAAGTTCGGCGATCAGAGCGATCCCCGCGCCGATGCCGACGAAGATCCACGGTAGCTTGGCCTGCAAAACTCCCTCGATGACCAGCTTCATCAGCGTCGCCTGCGGCGCCGGAAGCTCCTCACTACCGAAGCCGTAGGCCCGGTGCAAAAGGATCAACGTTATGCACACAAACGTGGCTGAGGTCAGCACGCCCACGAGTTCGCCGATCTGCTGTCTGCGCGGCGTGGCCCCGAGAAGAAAGCCGGTCTTCAGGTCCTGCGAAGTGTCGCCCGCGATGGAGGCGGCGATGGCGACGACGCACCCGACGGTGAGCGCCGCGACCATTCCCGTGTTACCCGTCCAGCCCATGAAGAAGAAAACGGTCGATGTTCCGATCAGTGACGCAATCGTCATGCCGCTGGTCGGGTTAGAGGTCACCCCAACGAGGCCCACGATCCGCGAGGCAACGGTGACAAAGAAGAACGCGGAGACGACCACGCACACAGCCGCGGTCGCCCGCATCGCGAACGTCTCGATCGTCCCGAACACGTGTGGTATGGAGGCCATGCCCACCAGAATAAGCACGACGGCTACGGCAACGAAGCCGCCGGGAAGATCGAGTCCGGTCCGGGGGACTGTCACGGTGCTGTCACGCCGTCGAGCCTTGAGCTGCTGCGTGCCGATACGGAAGCTCTCGATCATTGTCGGGACGCTGCGGATCAGGGTAATCAGACCGGCGGTCGCGACGGCACCCGCGCCGATGTAGCGGATGTACCGCTCCCATATCTCTCCGGTGCTCATTTGAGCGATGGTGTGAAGGGTTTCCGGGAAGACCGGCTCGGT
>CBDUZY010000460.1:0-3237 GCA_965371825.1 uncultured bacterium | reverse complement strand
CATGGGAGACGTTGAGGACAAAGTCACCGCTGCTACCGCTAAAGCCGTGAACGAGTATCAAGTAGGTCGCGTCATACTGGGAACACCAGGTCACCGTCGAAAGGAGCCCGGAATGCTCCACGCAGTCATCATCGTTGTCTGTAACGCAGTGTTGATCCGTAAGATTGCCGCAGTTGTCGCAATAGACTGATATCTTGGAATCAAACGTGGCTTCGGTCAATGCGTCGCAAACCGTCGCGGTCATCGTCCTTCCCGTACCTCGGACCCGGTACCATACGCCAGGTGAACTGACGCCGATCGTGCAGCCGGGGGCGTCGTCGTCCATGTCCGCGCAGCGCGTTGTACCCACCGTGCTTGAAGCAGACCCGATGAAGGAGGCGCTGGCGCAATCATCGTTTGCCGGCACCGCGCCCGGTGTGAAGTCGAATCTGAGGCGCAAGTCGCCCCCGCCTGGCAGGTTGAAATCGGCCACCTCGATGTACAGCGTTTCGTCAGCGGTCACTGGAATACCGGCGATCAGCGACTGCAGAGCATCCCCGCAGCTGTCATCGTCACACGCAATTTCGGTCAGGTTTGCGCACTCGCCGCTGTATACCGTCAATACCGTGTTGTAGTTGCTGTTGCAGGTGTCGATCGTGACCGTCCCGTCGCAGGGAGGTGTGAAGGTGTACCAGACCGTGTTCGAGTTCGCGTTCGACGTGCAACTGGGGAACGGGTCTTCCTTCGCTCTTGTCGCCGCGAGCGTGTTGATATCGCTCGCGTAGGGCGTCGCGAAGATAACGGATGCCGAAGAACATTCATCATTGATCGGCGCGGGTGGAGGCGCATCTCGTTCGCGGCCGAACCAGACGTGTCGCGGCTCGACAAAGCTGTCAGTGGAACCTCCCCGAAGCGAGAAGCCCGACGCGATCCAGGTCTTGTCGAACGGGGCGTGGGGTCGTGCCGTCAGGTAATCACCCCACTTGTCGATGGCCGGGCCGTTGTCGCTCTGGGCGACGAGATGAACCTCTAGGGGCATAAAGCTCGGGAAACTCGGGCTGAAGTCATCCACTATCCACGCATCGCATTGGGGATGAGTAGTCTCGCCGGCAAAGAAGATCGTTCCAGCCGGGTGTCCGCGGGAGTTCACCGCGACGGAGGGGTAAGTCCAGGCACCCGACGGGTTCCAGATGTACTCGTCTGCTATCAGCACCCGGTCGCTTTCTTGGAACCGGGCAATTCGGGTGTAGGGGTAAGGGAAGTTGCCGTGAGCGGCTGAGATCCACATGAAGCCAAGCTCGGTGCCGGTGTTGTAAGCTCCGAGGATGCGCGTGTCGGCGCGTCCGCACGAGTCGTTGCCGTCGGGCCCCGGGCACGTCATGTTGCTGAGGTCCCAACTGAATGCGTCGTGCGTCACGTCGTTCCAACTTATCGAACCCGAACTCTCTTCCCAGCGGTAGATCCGGATCGATGACGTCGTGTTGTGCGCGGCCCAATACAGGGTCGACCCGGTGCCGTGGCAGGCTCGCCACGAAGAGCGGCGGTCAGCCGGGTTGAGATTGAGCTGATCCCAGAACCCGAAACTGAAGCTCCCACACTGTGACATTTGCTCGAGCGGAAGACGCGCGATAGTGCTGGTTACGTAGCGCAGGCGGCACGGAAACCCGATGCAATCAGCGGTAGACGAGCACGAGCCCCAATCGTTCTGCCCACCATCGCAGAATGTATCCGTCGTGAAGACGTCTGCCGTCCAGTAGATCACGTTGTTTCCCAGGACGAGGTCCGGGAAGTCGAACCAATGCCCCGGGTCTATGCCGAGATTCGACGGCTTGAAGTCGTAGAGGCACCAGTTCAGATTCTCGAGGGAGGACACGCCGGTTGCGACGGCAAAGCGGTGGGTGTTCTCCGTCGCATCCCGCGAGTACTGGAGGAGCCAGAACATCGCGTCGCGCCCGGGATCGTAGATCACGATCTGATCGCAACAGAACCCGCCGTTGACCGAGGGGAAGCTCGCGACCGGGTCGACGTGTTGCCAGGTGCTTCCGTTGTCGTGCGAAATGGCGGCATACCAGTTGCCGCTCTGGAAGACGATCTTTCCGTTGTTGGCGACACTGGGTTCCGCGACCACGCTGGTCGAGGCCCCGGCTGGCTTGACCGGTGCGTTGACGAAGAACTGGAACGTACCCGGAGTTACGGCTGCAACCCGCGAGTCACGCGCCCCGGCAGGTTGCGTCGGCGGGTCCAAGGGCACCGCCGTCTCCGGCGACCCGGTTATCGGGAGCGGTGGCCGCGGCAGGCGTTCGTGTCGGCGGGCTCGTTCAATCATCTCGCGAAGCTCCGGCGTCAACTCGGGCGGCTCAGATAGGAGCTGCACGTTCACCGGCACGGGATCGATCCGACCGATCTGAGCGGTGGTCTGTCCGCCGCCGCTGGGCGTTGCGAGGATAGTCCTCTGCGTGACCTGACCCGCGGCACTTGCGGCCCGTCTCCGCTGTGGCGTCCGCAGATCGACCTCACGCTTCGGTGCCGACACCTTCGGTTGGCTTGCATCTTGACTCTGGGCGGTGGGATCGGGCGCCGCCTCGCTCGAACCTTCGCGCCCTCCAATGGATCGCTGGGCCGATTCCTGTTTTGCCCTCGCGGATGCCGAGCCGCTCAAGACTCCCAAGAAAACAGCAGCAGCGAGCACTCCGACCAGTCCCGCTCCGTAACTGAGTACGCCGACACGGGTCCAGCGCATTTCCGACATTGTCATACTCGCTCCCTCTCTTCAATGAGTCGTAGTTCCGTGCCTCGCTTGATGGACGGATTGTCAAGGAGTGACGCGCACCCAGAGACCGCTGGCGTATCGGCATCATCCGTCGCGATCGCGCTGAACGACGGGAGGTGGCCGGAAGCCATCTGGAATTGGCCAGGCGGACTTTCCCCAGCACCGTGAATCACGCAGGCAGTTCCCTGAAAGATTATTTCTGTTCACGTCCGCGCGATCCCCGGGGTCGCATCGGACATTCCGCACCCGAACCGAACAAGCCACCATGTTACCGGATTAGAGGCCCATGTTTCAAGGCCAGATTAGGCCCGATAACCTCGGTCGCTGCCAGCCGACGGGGCCCGGGTGAGCTGAGGCGCGGACGCTGAGACTAGACCTGTCCTCCCAGAGGGCGTCCCACGTGGTGCCGCCTTCGCCTCGTTTGAGTTCAATGACGGTCGAAGCGTCGTCCTGGTGGCCGACGAACAGTCGATTCTCACCTGCAGGTA
>CBDUZY010000459.1:0-3265 GCA_965371825.1 uncultured bacterium | reverse complement strand
CATAGGGGCGATCGAACAGAGACTCGAGCGGGCATCGCCGGTTCATCGCCTCGCCCGGAGCAAGCAGCACGTGAGCCATCTGTCGAGGGCAGTTCCGGATGCTATGAATCATCGGCTGACATTATTGGGCGCCCGAGTGAAGTCGCTGGAGGATTTACTCGGTGCGGTAAGTCACAAGAGTGTGCTGGCTCGCGGATTCTCCATTACCAGGATGAAGAGGGGCCGTCGCGTAATCCGGTCGGTCGGCGAGATCGACGACCACCGGCGCATCGTTACTCAGCTCGCCGACGGCGAGTTCGAGTCGGAAACCGTGAACATCAAGCAAATGGAGCTGTTCGAGTAACCATGGCCAAGAAGAAAGTGATTTTCGAAGAAGCGCTCGCACGGCTCGAGACCATCGCCGAGCAGATCGAGCGGGGTGAGATCGGCCTGGAAGAGTCCATCGGCAAGTACGAGGAGGGTATGGCACTGGTCAAGCAGTGCCGCGGGATTCTCTCCAAGGCCGAGCACAAGATTCAGCAACTTCAGCAACGCACCGACGGAACACTCGAAACGTCCGAGTTCGACCGGCCGAAGGACTGACGCGATTCAACCGTGGTTCACGTGCCCTCGGTTTCGACAGCGCGGGCACGCTCCAAATGTCCGTTCGCCCGCGAGTCTCCGGATGTCGAGGGACAACGGCCAGGTGCCGATTGGCCTTCTGGACCCACCCGGATCGCTTCTCAAGACTGCTCCACGTGGGAACAAGGCCCTTCCTTAAGCGTCGATGCAAGTAGTAGCCTACGCCGCTAACGGCCTCGACATCGCTGCATCGGTCGTCCGGACGCGTGGAATTGTCCGAAAACCGTTTCCGGTGTATGCTGGTCACGCCGGAGAGAGGGGGGGAGACACCGTCGGTTTTCTAAAGGAGAGCGACCATGCTCGGCGGCGACGACGTACAAATCACACCCGGTATGCAGCGGTACATCGAAGCGAACAACGAATACCTCGCCCGGCGCGGCGCGTACATTCGCGACGTGGTCAAGACATGGAAGTTCGATACGATCGCCGTGCACGGTCTGTACTCCGTCGAGGACGCGATCGAGGACTACCAGGGGGCGATCATAGAGCCGGTCTTCATGAGCAGCTCGCAGGCTTACCGCGACTCGGACGAGATGGCCGCGGCTCTTGCCTATCTGATTCCGACCTGGTGCTACTCGCGAATCGCCAACCCCTCGACTTACTACTACGAGTGGACGCTCGCCCTCCTGGAGGGCTACGGGTTTGACGGCGAGACCTCGTGCTGTTCGACCTCGTCCGGCATGGCCGCAATCATGACGGCTGTTCAACCGTTCCTCGTTCACACCAAGCACCACGTTCACGAGCCGCGTAACATCGTAGCGACGGCCCAGTGCTACGGCGGAACCTTCCAGCAGTTCCAGGTGCGTCTAATGGAGGAACGAGACATCGTGTGTCGATGGGTCGAGGATCCGACCAACATCGACGAGTGGGCCTCCAAAATCGACGAGAACACGCGGTTCCTCTATGGCGAGTTGCCCAGCAATCCTCAACTGGGTTTCTTCGATATTGAGGCCGTCGCCGACCTGGCCCACAGCCATGACCTGCCGTTGATTTGCGACTCGACGGTGGCGACTCCCGCGCTGCTCCGCCCGATCTGCCACGGGGCTGACATCGTGGTCCAGTCGGCAACCAAGAGCCTCACCAGCAGCGGTTTCGGCATGGCCGGTGCGGTAATCGCCCGGAAGGATCTGGTGGCCAACATCGACAACGAGGATCTCAAGAAGGATTTCTCGCTGTATATCAAGTACCTCCCCAACCGCGACTACGGTCCGAACCTGCACCCGATGCAGGCTATCATGACCTTGAACGACATGCGGACGTTGCGATCCAAGATGGATCTCATGAGTCGCAACACGATGAAAGTAGCGGAGTTTTTGCAGGACCACCCGATGGTCGAGAGCGTGGCATATCTGGGCCTGCCGAATCATCCGCTTCACGAGCTGGCCAGCAAGTACATGTGGCTTGTCGACGCCGAGACCGACGAGCAGTACGGTAAGCCGGTGAACCGGTATGGGCACCTGATGTCGTTCTGTGTCAAGGGCGGTCCGGAACGGGCACGCAAGTTCTTCGACGGGTTGAAGCGGATCTGGCGAGCTACCGATCTGGGCCGGATAAAGAGCGTCGCGACGATCCCGACTATCTCCACCCATCAACAGCAGGGCGAGGAGGGTCGCAAGCTGGCGCGCATCCCACCGAATATGGTCCGGCTTTGCGTTGGTGGCGAGCACCCCGACGACATCATCGCCGACGTCGACCAGGCGCTTGCGCAGGCCGGCGCAACCAAGGCAGCGCTGCCGACCGTGGCGACATCTTGAGGACCAACGCAGCCATTGGATCCCCGGTTCGATCGCCCGGGACGTACGGCTGATGCCCGGTTACTACTTCGCAGTTTCATAGTGTGAGACTGGCCCATAGTCAGTGGCAATGCTATTCCCGAGCCTGCGCGGAGCGTCCTCGGATGCTCGAACCCTCAAGACACGGAATCTCGCGCGGCCGAACAACGGCAGAGCGCAAACTGTTTGACAGCACGTCCACCGACCGATAAAAAGGCTTCCGTCGCGTCTGCAGTCGTCAGCTTGCGGGCCTTGAACTCGCAGGTTCGGGCGACTTAGCGCGACCCGAGTTACCAAGGGTCTCGGTCGGGCCTTACGTTGGCGTGGTACGAAGTGCGGGCGGTTTTCTCTTGTCCTGTTGGAGAGAGGCCGACTGCACCATGGATTGGACGAATGTCGGCGGTCTGCGCAGTATCGCTGCCGCCGTTGATCTGAGCGGACAGCTAACCGTATTGTTCTTTTAAGGGTGGAAGACGAATGAATGCAAAAAGAGGAGCGTTTTGTGTCGTGGCCGTTGTCGGCTTGGCCGGCTTTATGGCGGGTTGCCCGACCGTGACCCCTCCTGGACCTGAGGCGGTCCTCGAGGGAGATTGGACCACGGGAACACAGGAGGGCGGTGCCGCTTTCGTACGGTTTGACGGCAACGGCGTGGTAACGACCATCTTCGGTGTGCGAGAGGACGGGGCGACGGTCGAACTCAACATCACGGGTTCGACAACGACGCTCGACGGCGACGCAGTCACGATAGTGGTCCCGACGGACACGGGGGACGTGACCTTCGAGGGAACGCTGGTGGACGACGATACGATGACCGGCAGCCTCACAACCACGATCGTTATCGAGGACGGGGTCATCACCATTCCGGACGGCGA
>CBDUZY010000458.1:0-3267 GCA_965371825.1 uncultured bacterium | reverse complement strand
CGGCTTCGATGTCTTTGCGCTGACCGTGGTAGGCACGCGCCAAGGCAATCGCCGCGTCGACTGACTCCGGCGTCTCCTTCACCCAAGTCACGGCGAGCCCTTCCGCCTCGTTGTACTCGCGGAGGTTGACGTACAACGTGACGAGCTTGCCGATGGCGTCCATATCGCCCGGACTGACGCGGGTCAGCCTTTGAAGAGCTTTTACGGCGCTGCCGATGAGGTTGGGCGACTTCTCGGCACAGTGCAGGAGTGCGTCGGCGTAATCGGACAGCGCCGTCACGTCCATCGGCTTGCGCCTCAGATACACTCGGTAGGCCGCCACCGCTCCCTCCCAGTCTTCGGCGGTGCTCGCCGCCTCCGCGTCCCGAAGGAGCTTGAGCGTGTTTTGCCCCTTCTGGTATTTGAAGAGAACGTAGCCGCCCGCTGCCGTCGCCACGAACAACGAGGAAACGATCAGAATCCACTTGATGCGAACGCGCCCCTTGCGGGCCGGTGATTGGCGCCTGGTCATGGTTATCGGCTCCTGAGTTTTCCTTGCCGGTTCCGTCACCTCAGATCGGTTCATCGACTACCGCTACTTGATAGCGAGGCGAGCTGAGGGGCGCGAGAATCCAACTCCGAGGCAATCGAGGCGGATTCTCAGGGTGCGTGGGTCGTATTTCGTCGCGAATCCGCGAAGATTCCCGAGCTGATCGCCGCGTGATCCCGGATCGTATACGGCTAGGCGAGCTGAAGCCAGCACCTTCGGTGATTGTCAGGTGGCATTGGATTCCATGCCCGCCGGCACCTCCAGCTCGGAGGCCGGTTCCCTGCGGGAAGCGATCTGGCCGGAATGGGGACAGATGCCGTGCCGCTCGAGCCGGGCCGCGAATCCGGTCATTCTATGAGACGCGTACATTGCGATAGGGGTGTGTAGCACTATCTGGAGATCCAGCCAACCGGAGCGATGCTTCGTGTATTCGATGTCGTAGTATATCCACTCCTGGAAGTCGGAATCCGCCATGTCACGGAGGCGCAGTATCTGCCAAAGACCGGTTATCCCCGGCTTAACCGACAGGCGGGCGCGCCGCCACGCAGGGCATAGTTGATTCTCGGCGTCGGGTGAAGGTCGGGGACCTACGAGACTCATTTGCCCGATCAGCACGTTGATTAGCTGGGGAATCTCGTCCACGTTGGAATGCCGCAGCCAGTTACCGATTCGCGTTATACGGGGGTCGGCGGTTATCTTGAACTGTGGTCCGTCCACCTCGTTGAGTTTACGTAGTTCGCTTTGAAGGGCGTCTGCACCGGATTCCATCGAGCGGAACTTCCAACAGCGAAACTCCTTACCTTCCAGACCCTGCCGCTTGTGTCCGAACAGAACGCGTCCCGGAGAAGTCAGCTTGATCATCGCCGCTACGACCAGTAGGAAAGGAGACAGGACTATCAGCCCCGTTGCCGCGACGATCACATCCATGAGGCGTTTCACGATCAGATACAGGCGATCGTTCTGCACGGAGGCGTCATCATCCAGCGTCGAGGGTGGCGGGTTGCCGTCGCTTCCGGCGCGTTCCGGCGCGATACGAACATCAGCTCCTTCCCCAACATCGAGTCCGGGTGTCGCAGTGAATCCCCCCTCTCGAAACCAGTCAACAGCACCTCCGAACGTACTGCCCGTGAACCTCGACAAGTCGTCCAACGCGACGACCCGCGCGGATCTTTGCGAGGCGGCGGACGGGCCGTCAGTTTGATCGCCGTCCTCCGGGGTCCCTTCTCTCCATGCGGCGTTCGGCGTTCCCCCGGATAGCACCGCGTCCTCGAGGCGACGTACGTTCCGGCCGCTCGGATCGGCCTCGGCGAGTATGCACGGATCGGACGACCAGCGGACGCTGAACCGGCGAGTCAGGGCGCCGACGGAATCGAGCTTCCATCCCCGGGCTAGAATCTGCGTGAGAACCGCCTGTGCCTGCCGACCGGAGGCGACAAGGAAGGACGCCTGGCCTGACCAGCGGTCGGCGAATACGGGCGAATCGAAGTAATGACGCCGGAACTTGATTACGCGTCCGGTTCCGTCGATCACGACTGATTCGGGATAATGTACGCTTCCCGCAGGCTGGCGCTGGCCGAACATGAGGACGTCGCAATCTCTTCGGCGAGCCGCCGCTACGGCATCCCACTCGACGATCGGCATCTGGTTGCCGTTGATGAGCCACATCTGCCCGCGCGGGCGCTGGGGAAGGGGGGCTTCGCAGTCGTCCTCGTACCAGACGACGGACACGCTCTCGAGATGGGCGAACGACCGTTCCGGTCCGGGCCTGAGACTGCGCGGAAGAAGAACAATGACGGATCGTGCCGTTTCAGCAGCCCACTCGCAGTACCACGCCAACCGGTTCCAATGGTCCAGGCGTGACTGGCTCGACGGAGAATCGTTGACGCCGGACCGGTCAGGCCCGCCAAACGGGTCGTAATGGACCAATACTGTGTTGACTTTGTGTCGGACGGCCATTCCCGGTTCTTTCCTCAAAAGATCGACACCCGGACGTCGTTAATGCCGACGCGTCCGTGTTACTCCGATCCTCCTGTATAGGTGCCCGCGTACGTGTAGTTGTAGCCGTAGCGTAGGTTCTTCGGGTCGACGCCGTTGAGAACGACACCGACGACGTTCGCCCCTACGCTCGCGAGATGCTGCTGAGCGGCGAAACCCTCCGCCGCCGTCGAGGTCCCCGCGCGCAGTACGAGGATCACTTCATCAACCAACGTTGCGAGCACCACGGCGTCGCTCTTGGCGAGGACCGGTGGGGAATCCACTATGATTTCGTCGTACCCGTCAAACAGAGAGCGGAGTCTGACCTGGGCCCTTCGCTCGGAGAGGATGTCTCCGAAGTGCTCGCACCGCTCTCCCGCCGGGAGGATCTTCAAGTTCGGAAGATCGCGTCCCTGCAGAGTCTCCTCAACGGTTGCGCGGTCATCCAGCAATTCGGCCAGACCGGGTCTATCCTGCATCCCGAGCCGACGGGACAAGCCCTGACCGTGGTTGTCGGCGTCTACAAGGAGTACCCGTCTTCCAGTCGCAGCCAGGCTGCGGGCGAGATTCACCGCGAGCGAGGACTTTCCGCTGGCCGCGGTTGGACTGGTAATCAGCCGCGTATGAGGCATTTCGTTGGGCGCTTGGGCGAGTAGGGAGGTCGAGATCCCCCTGATCGGCTCGGACAGACGCGCGTCGACCTCGCCATTGATGGCGACGCCTTCCGGGATGTCCTGAATGCTCCCCAGGACGCGGACTCCGAG
>CBDUZY010000457.1:0-3271 GCA_965371825.1 uncultured bacterium | reverse complement strand
TACAGCCAGGACATCGACCGCAGTGGGATGTTCACGGCGCTTGATATTCTCGATGCGATCGACATCCTGAACGGCGCCGACGCGTATGATCCGCCGCGCTACGGGACGTCCAAGCCCGGTTCGACGGGCTGCCCGGCCGACTAGGCCGTAGTTCCCGGGGCGTTGTAAGACGCCGAGCCGCGCCGCCGACTTAATCAGGCGGCAGGTCGCCCGGCTCCACTCGATCCTGATTCGACCGAGGCCCCACCCGTGACGCTTGTTCGTCGCGGGTGGGGCTTCTTTTTCGGCATTCGCGTCTCGCAAACAGTTCCCAGCCGGCGAAGCGATGTCGGTTTGTCATCGTTAGCCGCGATCGCCCAGCCTTGAATGCCCGCATCCGTGCGAATTGCTGGAGCCCGCACAGCCTGCTACGATCCAGCTAACCGGGTACACGTAGAGAGGTACGTCCGGCAAACGGCAACGGATTGGCGGTGGGATGTCCGAAGACGACCGACTCCGGCAGCAACGAATCAAGAAACGCGACGCCCTCGTCGGCATGGGAATCGATCCCTACGGTGGGCGATTCGCCGACATCCACTCGACTGAACGAATCCTGCGCGAGGCTGCCGAGAACGAGGTCGCGGTGGGCGAGCGTAGTGAGCGGCGGGCCCGTGTGGCTGGTCGAATCGCCCTGCTAAGGGTGATGGGCAAGCTGGCCTTCGCCACGATCCGCGACGGTACCGGACCGCTGCAGCTTGGTCTGAGCAAGGCCGACCTCGGCGACGAGCAGTGGGCACGCATCAAGCAGCTCGACCTGGGCGACATCGTGGGCGCCGACGGCGTCATCGGGCGAACCAAGACCGGCGAACTGACGGTCTGGTGCGATCGTCTGACCATCCTCGCTAAGTCGATGAGACCACCGCCCGAGAAGTGGCACGGACTCAGCGACGTGGATCTGCGATACCGCCGCCGGTATGTCGATCTCTTCGCCAACCCCCAGGTCCGGGAGGTGTTCCACCTCCGCAGCGCGATCATCCAGGCCATACGCGGGTGTCTTGTCGAGCACGGGTACTACGAGGTCGAGACGCCGATCCTGCAGCCCATGTACGGGGGGGCGGCCGCTCGGCCCTTCACCACCCACCACAACACGCTCGATATCGATTTGTTCCTGCGCATCAGCCCCGAACTCTATCTGAAGCGGCTGCTCGTCGGCGGCATGGAGCGGGTCTTCGAGATCAGTCGCAACTTCCGCAACGAGGGCATCAGCACCAGGCACAATCCCGAGTTCACCATGGTCGAGCTGTACGAGTCCTACGCCGACTACAACGTGATGATGGAGCGTGTCGAACAGATGGTTGCCGCGGCCTTCGATGTCTCGGCACGAAGCGCCGTGCCGCGGCGGAAGGCCCTTATCGAACGCGAGTGCGATCGGCTCCGCAAGGAACAGGGCGACGAGGCGGCCGATCGTCATGCCGAACAAAACCACCTTGCCGCCTATGAAGAAGCGGTCGAGGGTATCACCGGCGGCAGGCTGACGGCGCCGTATCGAGGTCGCGTGCTCGATTTCACGCCTCCCTGGCCTCGGGCTGAATATGCGGAGCTCTTGCGGGAATGCGCGGGTGTGGCAATTACGGACACCGCGGGTTTGCGCAAGAAGGCCTCCGAACTCGGAATCGAGCAGGCTGGTAAGGACGACCCGGTTGTGGCCAATGAAGTCTTCGACGCTACCGTCGAGGCGAATCTGGTCCAGCCCACATTCGTAAAGGACTACCCGGCCGCTATCTGCCCCCTAACCAGGAAACATCCCGACGATCCGTCGATCGCCCTGAGGTTCGAGGCGTTTGCAGCCGGCATGGAGCTGGGCAACGCGTACACGGAGCTGAACGACCCCGAAGTGCAAGCGGAGAACTTCCGCCGAAAGGTCGCCGGTGAAGGTGACGAGACCATGGCGGTTATGGACGAAGACTACATCATGGCACTGGAGTACGGAATGCCGCCCGCGGGCGGACTCGGCGTGGGGATAGACCGCTTGGTCATGCTCCTCACCGACAGCGCCAGCATCCGGGACGTCATCCTCTTCCCTCTCCAGCGCGCCGCCGGGACGACGGACGACCGGCCAACCGAATCCACTACCGGCAGGGATGCGTAACGCATGTACAAGTGGTTTCTCGCCTGGCGCTACCTGAACACCAAGCTAATAGCGTTCTTCGGTATCGCAGCCGTCATGCTCTGCGTCGCCATGGTGCTGGTGGTCCTGAGCGTGATGGGCGGTTTTCTGGACACCGTCCGCTCCCGATCGCGGGGCCTGCACAGCGAGATCGTGTTGGAAGGCGGCACCCTGCAGGGTTTCCCGTATTATGACGAGTTCACCCGCTACTTGGAGAGCGAGCTTCCCGATGTGGTCCGGCTCTCCACACCGGTGATTTACACGTACGGCATCTTCCGCGTGCCGGCGACCAGCTTCACGAAACCGGCACGCGTCCTGGGAATCCGCCTGGACGAGTACGTGCGGGTCAACGACTTCAAACGGGGGCTGTATTACGAGCGGCACTTCCCAGGTACGACCCATCTGGGTCCGCAGGGGCTACCCGTCGCCAGTCTCGATGCGACGGGCAAGTTGGTGCTCCCGGATGACCTCGTGGCTGCCAACGAGAAGTGGCATGAATCGGAGACCGACCCGGAAAAGATTGCCGAGTTCGACCAGGCTCCGTTCGAGCGTGCGTATTATCCCAGCATCATCTCCATAGCAACGGCGGAGCGCGTAATCACCGTCGCCCCGGGACCGCCCGGTTACAAGGGTCCGGAGCGGGCGGGAATGATCGTCGGGTGCGACTTGCTGAACAAGCGCCTGGCCGACGGCAATTTCGAGAGGATGATCGCGAAAGGGGCGGACGTAGCCCTGACGCTCATGCCGCTGAGTCCTGCGGGCAACCCCATGGGCGAGCCTCCGGTTCGCCTGCCGCTCAGGTACGTCGACGACTCGCGCACCGGCATCTATGAAATAGACAGCTTGTGCGTTTACGTCGACGTCGAGATGCTTCAGCACCAATTGGCGATGGACCCGCAAGAACTGGCGGACGGCGGCTTCACCAAGCCGCGGATCAATCAGCTTTTGATCGGGCTCCAGGACGGTGTGGAGCTCAACGCCGGACGCGACGAGATCGCCGAGGCGTGGCTGAGCTTCACTGCCGAGCTCGAACCGGAACTTGCGGAAGCGGAACGACGCGCTCTCGCCTTCGTCGATGTTTATACCTGGGAGGACCTGCAACGCCAGTTCATCCAAGCGGTCGAG
>CBDUZY010000456.1:0-3275 GCA_965371825.1 uncultured bacterium | reverse complement strand
GCCGCTGACCAGAATCAACGGAGTTGATTATTCCGACAGCCTGTCACGGTCGCGGCTCTGTTCACGTCCCTCCGTCCCTATGTCCCTTCGTCCCGTCCTCCGCCGCTCCCTCACGGTCGCGGTTCTGACCCGCGCGCTGCGACAATTCGACGTCTTGGCGTTTCGACTTTTGGACCTTTCCTATAGTAGTTGTTGAAGTTCACCGCACACGGTGTCGACGTCCGCTTCGGTCAACTCGTGATGGAACGGCAACGCGATCGATCGTGCAGAAAGGGCCTCGCAAATCGGATAATCGCCGGGCTTGTAACCGAACCTCTCGACATAGAACGGCTGCAAGTGAATCGGGGCGAAGTAGTTGCTGCAGCCGATGCCCTTCTCGCTAAGGTTCCGCAGGATCGTGTCTCGATCGGTTTGGGTGTACTCATCGGACAGTCGCACAACGAACACGAACCAGCTCATCTCGACGTCGGGATTGATCTTCTGCATCGTGAGCCGCTGCTCACCCGCCAGGCGCTCGCCGTACCACCCGCGCACACGATCCCGGGCGGCGATTATCTCCTCGATGCGGCCGAGCTGAACCAGCCCGAGGGCGGCGCTAAAGTCACTGAGCCGGTAGTTGTAGCCCAACCTCGCGTGTGCGAGCCATCCGCGACCGGCGTCGCGCCCTTGATTGCGCATCGACCGGCAGAGTTCGGCGATGTCCGCGTCGTCGGTCACGACCATCCCCCCTTCACCGGTGGTGATCTGCTTGTTGGGGTAGAAGCCGAATACACCGGCCTCGCCGAGGGAACCGGCCGGTCGGCCTAGGTATCGACTACCCAGAGCCTCGCACGAGTCCTCGATGACCCGCAGGCCGTTTTGCCGCGCGATCTCGTTGATCGCGTTCATATCAGCGATCTGGCCGAAGACGTCCACCGGCAGGATGGCCCGGGTCTTCGGTGTGACGGCTCCCGCGATCAGCTCGGGGTCAATGTTCCACGTGTCCGGATCGATGTCCACAAAGACGGGCCTCGCCCCGACCATCAGGATACTGCTCGCCGAAGCCACGAACGAAAACGGCGTCGTGATGACCTCGTCGCCGTGCCCGATGCCCATCGCCCGAATCAGCAGATGCAAACCGGCTGTGCCTGAAGAGCACGCGATCGCATGCTCACGATCGCAGTACTTAGCGAACGCCGACTCGAACTCGGGGATCTTCGGCCCCAGGCTCAGGTTTGGCGTCTGCAGTACCGCAACGACCGCGTCTATCTCCGCCTGAGTGATATTCGGGCGTGCGAGGTGGATCGAGTGAGCCATACAGCCAATCTCCGCGAGTAACCGCCGACCTTTGCCAGCGCCGGTCGAGTAGCATTATAGTAGCGATCGGTTGGCACCGATATTCCACCCGCCGGGGCTTCGTCGTGCGGCGCCGCCCCGAATCGAGACGTCACTCCGGTGGCGCGCCGCCGTCGGAGAAACGGCGGGGTCAGCCGACATACTAGCGGAAGCACCCAAAGGAGCCTCGAAGAATGGGCAAGACACCGCGATCCCCCAAGGTCCCAGCTAAGCGCGCCGGACGATCAGGCCGACGACCCGGTGACCCCTTGCTAACGGAAGCCCTCTGGCGCGAGGCGATCTCGAACCGAACCGCCCGCGTCGGCATTATGGGGATGGGCTACGTGGGCCTGCCCTTGATGCGGACGTTCTGCGCCGCCGGCTTTCGCTGCCTGGGGTTCGACGTGGACGAGTCGAAGGTCACCCGGCTCAACAGCGGGCGAAGCTACATCAAGCACATACCATCGTCACTCATAAAGAAGGTGGTATCGGAGGGCCGTTTCCGGGCGAGCTGCGACCCGGCCTCGCTACGACAAGCCGACGCGATTCTGATCTGCGTCCCGACGCCGCTGACGAAGATGCGCGACCCGGATACGAGCTATGTCGAGAGCACGGCCCATCTTATCGCGGACCACCTGCGTCGCGGTCAGCTCGTCGTGCTGGAGAGCACGACCTATCCGGGTACTACTCGTGAGCTGGTCAAACCGATTCTGGAAACCAGCGGACTCGAGGCGGGCAGCGACTTCTTCCTGGCCTATTCTCCGGAGAGAGAGGATCCCGGCCGAACCGACCACACCACCGAGACGACCGCGAAGGTCGTCGGCGGGAACGACCCCAAGAGTGTCTCCGTTGCTTCCGCCCTCTACGCTGCGGCCGTGAAGGAGGTCGTTCCGGTCGCATCCTGCGAGATCGCCGAGGCGGCCAAGATCCTCGAGAACGTCTACCGTTGCGTGAACATCGCGATGATCAACGAGCTGAAGGTTCTGTTCGATCGCATGGGTATCGACGTCTGGGAGGTGGTGCGGGCCGCGTCGACCAAGCCATTCGGCTTTCAGGCCTTCTATCCCGGTCCGGGGCTCGGCGGACACTGCATACCCATCGACCCGTTTTACCTCACCTGGAAGGCCCGGCAGTACGACATGAGCACGCGGTTTATCGAGCTCGCCGGTGAGATCAACACCTCGATGCCGGAGTACGTCATCGGTCGAGTGGCGGAAGCCCTCAACGATCGCCGCAAGTCGATAAAGGGATCGAAGGTCCTCGTGCTCGGGCTGGCCTATAAGAAAGACGTCGATGACATCCGCGAGTCACCGTCTATCGAACTCATCGAGCGACTCAAGCAGCGCGGCGCCAAGGTCGACTACAACGATCCGCACGTGCCGAAAACGCCCAAGCAACGTGAGCACGATCTGAAGATGACCAGCAAGAAGCTCACGCCCGCGATGCTCAAGTCGTATGATTGCGTCTTGATCGCCACCGATCACTCGGCCTACGATTACAATTGGATCGTGCGCCACGCGGCGCTGGTCGTGGACACGCGCAACGCGACCGCAGGCGTCAGAACCGGTCGGAAGAAGATCGTCAAAGCGTGACGTGAAATTGCAGTCGCGTACGCACGATTACCGTTCTTGCCCGACGGGCGCTTTCAGCGCGAGCGGCGCTCGTGCACTTTATCCTGCGGGTTCGGGAGAGGCGGAAGCCTCGGTGGCGGGTTCCACCTTCTTCTTGTTGTGTTTCTTGTCGTGGTGGTCTTTGAGACCTTGGGCGGCCTTTTCCCAGAGCTCGTAGGCTTTCTTCTTGTTTCCGCGCTTCCATTCGATGGCCGCGTCGACCTTCTGGCGGCGGAAGACCTTGGTGGGTCTTGGCATCTAACTAGGTCCTCTCAACAGTAGCATCGGGCCCTGACCGCCCGAGCGGCCGGACACCGGCAAAGGGCCGGCTCGAACGACGTATTGTACCGG
>CBDUZY010000455.1:0-3277 GCA_965371825.1 uncultured bacterium | reverse complement strand
CCCGCGCGGCGATCCTCCGCCGGAGTCGGCACCTGTGCGCCTCATGTCCACCTCCATCTCAAGCGCACCCCCACTGCCTGCCGAACTAGGGTCAGATGGAGACTCTCGACACATCGTCCGAGTGCGGCAGCCTTAATGCACGTCTGGTGCCTCCGACATGGGTCATCGCATGGCTCGCGGCCCTCCTGGCGCTCGCGGGGGGCGTTCGGGTGGCCGATCCGACTGGGTGGCTTGCGTCCGACGATGCCGCCTATTACTCCGCCGCCGAGCACCTCCTGACCGGCCAGCCCATCCAGCGACTGCACCACCAGTACGCCCGGATGGGCGTGATCGTACCCGTCGCGGTGTCGGTCGGGCTATTCGGTGAGACCCCTGAAGCGGTCGCACTCCCGATGCTGATCGCCTCGATGTTGTGCATAATCCTGGTTGCGTTGCTCGGTCGCGTCGTCTGGGGCTGGTGGGAGGGGTTGCTTGCGGCCACGATTGTGTCGGTTGTGCCCTACTTTCGGATCCTGTCCACGACTGCTTTCCCGGATGTGCACGTTTGCCTGTGGGCGACGGCGGCGGTCCTGTTGGCCGTGATCGCAGTTCGCCGAGCGACAGGCCGGAATGCCCGCATTCTCTTCATCGCATCCGGGTTTGCCCTCGGCCTGGCCGTCGGAACGAAACTCTTCGCCGCGCCGGTGGTGATCGGACTCGCGGTCATCATCTGGTCGCGAGGCGGCAGACCGGTTGAAGGCTATCCACATGCTAGACACACTGGCGGGCAAGCCGCGAGTGGCACCCTTCATGGCTGGCCCTTGCGGCGTCGGGCGGCGGCGGCCGCACTGATTGCGTGCGGCGTGGCGACCTACTTCCTCGTCGAGGGGCTTTTTTTCTCCTGGGCTGCGGACGACTTCTTCTTCAACCTCCACGCCCAGCAGCGGGCGCAAGCGATGGCTTCGACGCTCCTGCCCGACGGCGACGCCGCTCGACTCGGGTTCGCGGCCATGGCATGGGATCGCCTGACGCTGCTCCTGCACCCCGCACAATCCGGGTGGGGGTCGCTGGGGGTCGCGTTTTGGATCGTGGTCCCGGTCGTGTTCGTGTTCAGTCGCTCGGGACGCCACCTCGCTTGTTGGGCGGCGGCCGTCTATCTCGTGCTGGCCCTTGCCCCGGTTAGCTTCAAAGACGGGATTCAGCCTAACCCGCTGTTCCACGGCCGGCACATCCTTCCGGCCTGCATACCGTTCGCATTGTGCCTGGCTTGGGCATCGCGACGCACTCTGGCGTTGGCGCTTCAGCCGGTTTGGATCAACCGCTGTTGGCCGATCGCAATGGCCGCCGTTCTCGTCCTGGCGCAGACCGACCGCCACCACATGAACGGTTTTCGCGACAGGCCGACGGGTCGAGTAGGCCGAGCAATCTCGCAGTTAATCGCCACGACCGATTGGGACGACGGCAGCGAGATATTCATGACGCCTTCGTCCTACTGGCGATACCGCATCCTCTTCCCGAACGATCTCCGATCCCGCCTGCGCGTGGCGACCGACGACGACGCCCCGGATTGGTGGCGAACCGTGAACGTTGACATTGCCTCGAGGTGGCAGCCTCTGCCGACGCCCGCCGAGGCGTATCTGATCGCCACTCCGCTGCAGCTCGCCGGAGGGACCGAACACTGGGACTACGAGGTGGGTTTGCCCGAGGATGGCCTCGAAGCGTGGCGGCAAGCCCGGCCGGTCTCCGTCGTCAGTTGGTTTGCGGACAAGAGCATAGGCATGAGCGGTGCGGATCGAGTAGAACGAGAGCAGCTCGTCCTGCTCGTTGGTCGACCCGGCCTCGAGGCAGCGCAGCTAGCCGAGAAACGCCCCTAACGGCCCCTCAGCCTTCCTTGGCGGCGGAAACCGGCGATCTCAAGGGCAATCGCCTCCAAACCGATACATTATCGGATCGAACCGGCGCCATCCGCGCGCCCGACCTTGGAGTGCGCGGGGTTCCATCGCCCCTGACCGGGCGAGCGGCGACCGGCCTGAAAGGCGGCCTGGACTTTGACGACCATTGCCCGGCACGACAATCCGAAGGCAACTACTCGGGCCGTCGGGGTCACGTCCCTGATGGACCCGATCTACCCCGATCTGCCAACGATGACCGGAAGCTCGAGACGCGCTGCTGCGGCCGTTGAGACGTTGGGCGTCACCGTCATCGTCCCGGTCTACAACGAGCAGGCCTCGGTCGCAGCCACCATCAGGCAACTCGGCGGTGTTATGCAGGAGACCGGACGACCGTACGAGCTCATCGCCGTCGACGACGGGTCAACGGACGCGACCGACGGCGAACTCGAGGCATGTGCCGACGAGCCGGAACTCAAGATCCTCCGCAACCTCGACAACCGAGTCTACGGATTCTCGCTCAAGCGGGCGGTAAACGAGGCGCGACACGAGCTTATCGTCATCACGGTTGCCGACGGTACGTACCCGAACGAGCGCATCGGCGAGCTCATCGACCTTCTCGACGGTGCGGACATGGTTGTCGGCGCTAGGACCGGGGCCAACGTGAACGTCCCCCTTCTGCGCAGGCCGGCTAAGTGGTGCCTGCGAAAGCTGGCTAGTTACCTGGCGGCGACCGACATCCCCGATCTCAACAGCGGCCTGCGGGTGATGAAGCGGAGTCTGGTCAAACGCTTTATGCCGCTGCTACCCGACGGGTTCAGCTTCACGACCACGATCACACTCGCCCTGCTGACTCACGGATTCCAGGTCCGTTACGTGCCGATCGACTATGCCAAGCGGGTCGGCAGCTCTTCGATCAGGCCCATCCGTGACACTCTGAACTTCATAAGCCTGATCGTGCGGACGGTCCTGTACTTCAAGCCTCTCAAGATCTTCGCGCCGCTTAGCGTCGGCCTGATGGCCCTCGCCATGACCGTCGCCGTGGTCTCGAAGCTCGTGTTCGGCGAACTCGCGGACGTTACTTCCGTCACTTTGGCGTCGGCGTCGATTCAGATGCTGGGCATCGGACTGCTGGCCGACCTGATCGACAAACGCTCACCGAGCTTCACCTGACGGGACCGTGGCAATGGCCCAGAGACTACCAGTCATTGACGCGCGGGCGGACACGGGCCTGGTCAAGACTTCGACCGATCACCGATGGCGCGTGCTGCTGATCAACCCACCCCGCTTTGGCGAGTTGATTGGGAAGAACCCCGCGATCATCGAAAGACATCGCGGTTTCAACCCGCCGCTGGGAATCCTCTCTCTGGCAGGATACCTCGAGGAGCACGCGTCGTTCGCGCTGGAAG
>CBDUZY010000454.1:0-3288 GCA_965371825.1 uncultured bacterium | reverse complement strand
AGATCCTGGCGACGATAGATGCTGTTGGGTCGATACTGCGTCATCCGATCACCTTCCAATCGGTGTACCCAATCGGGATGCTGCTTCGTTACCGGTGCCACGCTTCGCACCGAGTCCGCCCCGGTCTTCTCCAGATGTTCGATCGCGCGATCGATCAGACCTTCGCCGCGAACGGGGATGTTGCCGTAGAGGAGAGCGACGGCGTCGGTCGTCGTGTTGTGGTCCTGCTCCCAGGATTCGACGGCGTGGCGGGCGGCGGCGTCGACTGTAGCGGTGGCGGTGGCGAGCTCAGCGGGTCTGTCGATCACCTCGATCCCGGCCCTGCGTGCCAGTTCCGCCGCGGCGCGCGAATCGGTCGTTAAGACCACGCTGGTGAGTAAACGGCTGGCGGTCGCGTGGTCGAAGGTGTACTCGATCACCGGTTTGCCGAGCAGCGACCTCACGCACTTGTCCGGCAGCCCTTTGCTTCCAGCCCGAGCGAGGATGACGCCAAGGACATTCATGATCGTACTCATTATCGGTCGTTGGGCGATGTCCGCTTAATATGTCGGCGGAGAGGTCTGCGTCAATCGCCTTTGGCGGGGCCTTAGCCGCCTGCCCGAGTCCGCATTCCGCTGTGATCGTCAGCTTGGGCGTCGCGCCGCCTTGTGAGGTACGGTTGGATACGTTTGAAGTCGCCGGCGATGGGGCGGTCCGGGAGAAGCGTGCAGATTCGCTCGCCGACCGTGAGGGCACCTACATAGTCGCGCTCGCGGACCCGCAGTGAAAACGCGAGGCGAAGTTGTCTTTCGGTACGATCCGCCAGGGCTTCCATCTCGTCGCAGAGTTGGGCGATCCGGTGCAGATCGGCCGTTTCGACAAGGGCCGAAAACAGGGCGCGACAGCCGGCGATGTCCTCGTTGCGCAGCGCTACCTTCCACTGGCGCCAAAGATTCTTGGCTGCGAGTTCGGCAGCCGGGCTGTTCGTGAACGCGGCGTCAGTCTCGTGATGGTCCGTTGCTCGGGAGGAGGCTCCCACGCTGTCCGTCGTACCGGCGTCACCGGACGTGATGTCTTGAAGTTCACCGCTTCGCGCGGGTGGAGCCGCGTCCATCGTCTTTACCAGTCGTGGGAACACGTCTCGGTCGAGTGTGGCCGCCGCCAGTCGGCTTGGATCGCCGTTCCCCAGGGCGGCAAGATCGAGAGTCCGGACGCGCGACGGCTCCTTCGGAGCTTTGCTGCTTGCGGCGCTTGTCCCGCTCGAGAGTCTGACGGCATCCACCGCCGCCTTCAGATCGTCGAGTGTCGAAGCGACGGCCGATGCACGCCCGACAATATCCAGCAACCAGTGAATGAGCACGGCCGCCACGAGAGTGCCGCTGACAATTGCGATTCCGAGGAAGGCTCCGAGATACTCACCGGTCATGGCTGAGGTGACCAGCAGCACGAGCCCTATGGCGAAGTGAAACCCGACCGCTATGTATAGGATTCTCCTGGCACGGCCTTCGGTGGCGTTGTCGTGGTCGGATGGCGTCATCTGCGCATCTCGTCGATCGCCGGCATCGTGCCGAGCTTACTTTGCGCCGCCCCGGTCCGGCACATTTAGCGGGACGTAACGATCGCCGACACCCGGCGGGGCGTTCAGATCGGCTCGATCCGGGCGTTCGAAACCGGCGAGAGAACTCTCGATCGGGATCGACACCTCGAGCCACATACAGTCGTCCTGCGTTTGGACTCGGCCGTTCTTCAAACCGGCCGGGACCAGCACCGTGTCGCCGACTCCAAACCCCGCCGGTTCCTCCAGACCGTCGCAGTGTATCGTACCTCGTCCTTCCAAGACGATCCAGATCACCATTTCCTCGTAGGTGATCTCTTGCTCGACTCCGACGACCATTCGAACGCGTTCAATCACGAAGGACTTGCAACGCACCAGGCTGGTAATCGAGGTCCAGACACTCGCGATGTGCTCCGGATGCTCGAGGTGTGCGGGAACCGAGTCGAGCGACACGCACGCCAGGGCGTCCTCCACGTGCAGCTCGCGCGGCTTCCCGGTAACGGGGTCGGTGCGATTCCAGTCGTGGAGGCGGTAGGTTAGGTCCGACGGAGTCTGCACCTCGGCGACGAGAACACCGGCGCCGAGTGCGTGGATCGTTCCGCTGGGCAGGTAGTAACAGTGGCCCTTGCGAGCGGAGATGGTGTTCAAGACGGACTCGATGTTACCGGCGTCGACCGCTCGTCTCAGAGCCTCGGCATCGACACCGTCGCGAAGTCCGCGATAGATGGAGGAGCCGGGGGCTGCGTCGACAACGTACCAGGCCTCGTTCTTGACGCGGACCTCTCCGCCTCGACGATCAGCCATCGCCTGGTCCGGATGGACCTGAACGCTGAGGTTGGCGGTTGCGTCGAGGAACTTGATGAGCAGCGGGAATCTTCCGTCGCACAGGGGAGCCCGACCGGTGAGACCCGAGCCCCAGGTACGGCTTATCTCAGTCAGAGTCCTTCCCTTATCCGGCCCGAAGGCGACGATCGACCGATCGTCCCCTAGATCGACGATCTCCCATGATTCGCCGATGGCCTGTTCTTTGCCCAGCCGTTTTCCGAGAAGCGTCTCGAGGCGGCGCCCACCCCAGATTTTCGGCTTCAGCATGGGCTCGAAGATCAGCGGGTAGATGGTCATTCTCTCGGAAGCTCCTGCCGGATCATTGTAGAGTCCGTCAGTCCGCGAGCCAAACGCACCCGGAGTTCCGGTGCATGCAGGCCGGTTTGCATGGCACGGTGGCGCGGGATAGACTGACTCCCCTTCGAGCCGGCGGATCGGAGACGTCGGCTCTTTGCCTGGACAAGAGGAGATCACGATGACGAACGACGCCGGGGAGTCGGAATCCGGTTTGATTTCCTTCGACGATTTCACGAAGGTCCACCTTCGCATCGGGCGAGTGATCGAGGCTAGTGACCACCCCAACGCGGACAAGCTCATCGTGATTAAGGTCGATCTCGGCACCGAGCAACGTCAGATCGTGGCTGGGTTGAAGGGCTACTATGCCCCGGAACAGCTCGTAGGTCGTGATCTTGTTGTCGTGACGAACCTCGCTCCGCGGGTGATGCGCGGCGTCGAGAGCCAGGGAATGCTCCTGGCGGCGATCAGTGCCGATCGCAGCCGGGTCGTGGTGCTCTCGCCGGAGTCGCCAATGGATCCGGGTAGCGCCGTCAGTTGATGTGCCGAGAGTTCCGACCCTTTCGGGCGTGTTTTCACCGGTCGGAAACCGGTGCCACACCTGCTCGGTGGACCTTCTCAACGGGTCGCCAGAG
>CBDUZY010000453.1:0-3290 GCA_965371825.1 uncultured bacterium | reverse complement strand
TCCAACAGCTTCGGCTTCGGCGGCCAGAACGACGCACTCATCGTCCGGGCGTTCGAAGAGTAGAACAGCCGCCCGACTGCAGTCCTCCGTCCCTCTGTCCCTTCGTCCCTCCGTCCCTTCGTTCCCCACTGTTGCCTCGCAACGTTGGGGCACCGCGCAGCGTGCGCTGTTACGGACAGGGCGCTTCGCCCAGGCATCCATCGGTGCACGGGCCGAAGTCTCCGGCGAACCCGTAAGGCTTCTCCTTCACTGCGTCGACAGCTGTGGCGATGTCCAGAACGCCGACGTTTTCGCCCAGGGCGTCGGGCACGTTGGCCCGCATGTGGACACGTGGTTTGTACAGCGAGTCACCCACCCCTTTGAGGTGGTCCACTACCTCGGCGACGTCCAGGACGTTGAGCTGCGGATCGTTATCGACATTCCCGAAAAGGGATGTGGAGATCGGCAACTCCTCAGATACGGCCGCACAAGTAGCCTCGTTGCCCTGACAGCTCGAGGCAAGCTGCGCTACGTCATATAGCGAGCTCGGTACGACGGCGGCACCGGTTACACAGAGTACCTCGCCGCCGAGTTCCGTTGACCAGGCGCGATACTCGGGCTCGCAACCGAGTGCGGCGCACTTGAACGTCGTCTCGAAGATCGGCGAATCGGGACACGTGTGCGTTTCATTCAGCGAGTTTACCCAGCGGTAGCGGCCTTCCCAGGCGCCGAAGTCAGGCGCTTCGGGCGGAGCGGCCGGGTGGTGCACGGACGTCAACCGTACACGAATCGCCGTTGCTTCACCGGCGCCGGCCAAGGCGGGAATCACCATCGAGATGTAGCGGTTCTTGTCCACGTGCGATCCCAATGGGTCGGGCTGCGGGGCCTCGGGCATGGCTGCGGCACATTGCGGAAGTAGGGAGGGCTGACCTGCCTGGGTCCAGGCGTCCATGAACCTGTGCCAGTCGTCGCAGTCAACGTCCTCGTCGCCGTCGAAGTCACCTCTTTCACATCCGGGCGGCGCCGGGCCGCCACCAGAACCGGTAAAACACTGCTCGAATGCCACGCGGTCGTCGTCGTCCACGTCCCCGTCTCGGTCGAAGTCGCCTCTCATGACCGGGCGCAGCGTCGGATCGCCGTTTAACACCATGCCGTAATACCACTCGCGCTCCCACAGTTCAAAGGGCGACTGGGCGTCAAACCACTCATGGAATGCGACTCCAATAGTCTTTCCCTCACCGAGCGGCTCCATAAAGTCTCCGAAGTTGAGCATACTTCCACTCTTGGCCGAGGCCAAAGTGATGAGGCCGTACGTCGTGTTGAAGATATAGGAGCCCGCCAAGTAGTCGTTATCGGTGAAACGGCCGGGACCGCAGGCGAACAGGTTGTAGAACAACACAGGTGGGTCACGATCCTGGATGTCCTGCGAAGTCACCGTCCCTCCGTCCCGGTCGTAGAATACGCCGATGTCGAAGGGATAGCCGGAGCCGATACCACGTTCCCATAAGCCCAGCGGTGCGGGATCCCCTTCGCTAGGGCTTACCTCGGCCTCGCCCACCAAGTAGTCTTCGCTCAGCCGAGTGGCGAGGTCAGGATTGACATACGGGCCATTAACGAGCCAGTCACCGATGTGCGAAACCGGCGCAGGCTCGGGGTCATACGTCAATCCGTCCACCGGACTTCCGTCTGAATGACAGAGGCGAGCGCTGAATCCGTGCGCTCCCATCCATTCGGAGACCTTGACGAGCAACCGGTTCTCACCGGCATTCAGGCTCACGCCGACCCGACTCAGATCCGGCGAAAACCCACCATAGCGGTTGTCGTACAGTACTTGCTGTCCGTTCAGCCAGACGCGAGCGCCGTCCTCATACCCGAGCCAGAGCTCGCATGACGTGCCGGCGTCGGCGTAGACCCGAGCGAAGGCATAGCATGCCCCGAAGTCGGCGTCGGCGCCGTGGCTGCCCAGGTCGACGTACGGGCTGCCACTGCTGTAAGTAGCCCACGTCTTGCCGCCCATCACTTCTCCTTCCGAAGGATTGGCGGTCGTCTCACTGACGCTAAGGTAATTGGTCGTGAGGTAATCCCAGAAGTTGTCCGATGAATCCTGGTGAAAACCGTTGAGGAGCCAGCCTCGTACGAATTGCCCTTCCTCGCCGGACGCAGCAGGATCGTTGACCCGGTACTTAAGGTCGGAAAGCGTCGTTCCGCCGGCATCCGTGAAGCGCGCGGAGAATTGATAAGTCCCGCCGCCCTGGCTTACCTTGCAGAGCATGCGGTTCCAGCCTTCGTTCAGCGTGACCGGGGTGATGAACTCGTCGGGCACCCATCCCTGGTAGACATCGTGGGTACACACGTTCGATCCGTTGAGCCATGCCTTGATGCCGTCGTCGCTACCGAGCCTCAGTTGAGCGGTCCGCGTGGAAGGGCTGTGCACGTATGTGTGTGCATAGGCGGCAGACTCGGTCGGGCGCGTGCCGAAACCATGACCACCCGACCAGCTGTGGACGCACACCTGAACGAAATGTTGTCCCAGGTCCATCTGATCCAGATAGTCCGCCGCCGTTGTGTAGTAGCCGTAATCATGGCGAACCAGGTCCTCGCCATACACACGATCGGCGGCGACATACATATCGAACCAGTCTTCCTCGACGTACTCCAACCCGCGCCACGGCTGCGTCAGTAGGCCCGTGCGCTGTGCGTGGGCCTTGGCGAAGTAACCGTTAACCATGTTGGCTTCGGTGTCGTAGTTCAACGTATGGGCGTAGATTCGGGCGACGTACACTTCCGGTCCTTGGTCACCGCTTCCGGAATTGTGGATCTCGTAGACGCCGTCCTCGTCTGCGTCCTCCCAATACCCGTCGAGATCCATGTAGAACAGGTCCGACGGAAAGACGGAGCCCGACACCTCTGCCCACGCCGCCGTGATGTCGCCCACAAGCACGACACCTTCGCTGCCGCCGTCGTAGCGAGCCTGGACCCATGTCTTGATGTCCTCCGGACTGCCGTCGGATACCGTCTCTGTGAAGACCGAATAACCATCCAGCGTCAGGTCGGTTTCATACTGGCTCAGACCGACTGAGATCGTGGGATAGAGCGCGTCATCAACAAGAATGGAAATCTGCCGGGCTTGTTGCCGGCGCGCGGCGGCGGCCTGCGGACGCGACGGCAGCAGTCGCGCGTTCGAGAAGTGGACAGGCTGCAGAGGATGTCGCTGCAAGTATTCGGCGTACGTCCCGGGCAGTTCACCCGGCGGAGAAACCCAGCGCAACTTATTGGTGAAACGCGGATCTTGCCGCTGGGGATCGCGAGGG
>CBDUZY010000452.1:0-3292 GCA_965371825.1 uncultured bacterium | reverse complement strand
TCGAGCTGACGCTTGACCGCGTCGAGCAGCTCCGAGTGGCAGTGTCCGAAGTTGACGGCCGAGTACGCCGCAAGCATGTCCATGTACCGCTTGCCCTCGACGTCGGTTACCCAGACGCCTTCCGCCTCGGCGATCACGATCTCGAGGGGGTGGTAGTTGTGAGCCGCAAAACGCTCCACCAACTCGATGTGTTCCGCCCCCGTCGCGGGGCCGCTGTCAACCTGTGCCTGTACGTTCATCGCCGTTGTCCTTCCTTCATCAATCGTCCGTCGGATGACTCGCGGAGTCTTTATGGAAACTCGAATCGAGCGGACCGCGGCAGACTCCCGGCGGCGCCGAGTATCCCCGCGGCTCGATGTTCCGCCCGAGTATACAGCCGATCATCCGACGGAGGCAAGTCGATCTGCCGCGCCTGCCCGTCGCCCCGTCGCCGGGCATACGAACGTCACGCCGACCCACCAGGCGTTATTCGTCCAGACGACGCCTAGCCTCCACCAACCGGCCGGACCACGGTTTAGCGCACTTAAACGCGGGTGAGACAACCGTCGCCGAATACCATTCGGCGCCACGGCGAGCACGTGCGCGACAAACCAGCCGCCGTCTATACGGTCAAAACCTCGGAACAGTCGTAGCGCGAGGCGTGATGAACGGTGTAAGTCTGGCCGACCGCGGCGCGCTGGGCCTCGATCGCAAGCTCGGGGCGGTTGTTCTCCTCGCTCAGGTGGGCGACGGCGACCCATCGCGGTCGACGGCGTCCGCAGGCGCGAAGAAGCCCGGCTGCGTCGTCGTTGGACAGATGTCCGTTGGGTCCGCGAATCCGTGCCTTTAGCCTCGCCGGATAGCGCCCCTTCTGAAGAAGCTCGGGATCGTAGTTCGATTCCAGGTACGCGGCGTCAACGGATTCGAGCAGATCCAAAAGCCCGTCGAACGGATGGCCCAGATCGGTGAGAATCGCCAGCCGCCGACCCTCACACTCGACCACGAAGCCGACGCCGTCGGCGGCGTCGTGCGGCGTCCGCACGGTGTGCACGACGACTCGTCCGAACGTCAGCGAGTCACCGGCCTGGAAGTGCTTTACGTCGCTCACCCGCCCGAGGTCACACCACGTAGCCGCCAGTGTCGGGCGCGTTATATGGATCGGAATCCCGAACTTGCGTTGGTATATCCCGGCACAGCGCAGGTGGTCGACGTGGTCGTGTGATATGATCAGGGCGTCAACGTCACGGATGTCGCGCCCGTGAACGGCCATCCGCCGCTCGGCCATCGACCCGCTGATCCCCGCGTCGAACAGCAATCGGACGCCGTTCGCCTCGACGTAAACGGAGTTGCCGTTGGATCCCGATTGTAAGGAGAAGGTAAGCACGCCGGGATTGTATCCATCGCCCGGATCATGTCGACCGGTGGCCGGCTCTTCCGGTCGTCCTGCACCTCAGCGCCCCGGGGCGCGGTGGCGGAGATCGCCAAGTGCTGTGACACACCCGAACTTGCGGGTTCGTTGTCGGGTCAGAGCCGCGGGCGCCAGCCCGCGGACCGGTCCCGCCGCTAGCGCGGCGGGCTCTGACCAGCACGCCCGGTCGGCGTTGCGGGCAACGACAACCCGAAGATTCAGGCGTGTCGGTGCACTATGTCAGTGTGACCGAGCGGTTGCGATCAGGATCCGGGTGGTTTTGGGAGCGGGTTTCGCCCTCGGCTGTTACGTAAATGGCCCGGCGATCGCCGACCACGGGGCACTTCTGTTCGCAGATTCCACAGCCGATGCACAGCTTCGTGTCGATCTTCGGGCGCCCCAGCTTGATCTGCAGATCGACCGTCGCTCCCGCCTCCGGTGGCCGGGCGAATCGACCTTCGATGGTCAGCGTGCCAGCGTCATTCCCGAGGATCCGGTGCGACTCGGCCCCGCCGTCGTCGTGTGCCACGGCGAGGTAGTACGGCGCCGTTTCGTCACCCTTCCACTGGTCACGGTTAAAGGTGGCGGGGCGGATCGCGCCTCCTTCGTTTCCGGTCCGCTCGCCAACCGTTACCGTGTTTCGGGTGGAGGACCGCACGACCTTTCGCCCGTCGCGAACCGTGTGCGTGCGATACTCAGTGTAGATCGCTTTCGGGCTGGTCGGGCAGACCTCCTGGCAGACCGCACATGGAATCCACTTGCTGTAGGGAAGGCATCGACCCGGGTCGACGTGGGCGGTGCCGATTCGGATCGGCCCTCGAGCCGCGAACCCGCCCTGACCGAGCTTTTCATCTACGGACACGCGTTGAATAGCCCCCGTCGGACACGCGTAACCGCAGGCGGTGCAGTGGAGTTGGCAGTGTCCGATGCGGAAGTTGAGAATCGGCGACCAAAGCCCCTCCAACCCGCCCTCGAACCATCCCGGCTGGAGCACGTTCGTCGGGCAGACGCGAATGCATTGGTCGCACTTTATGCACCGCTCGAGGAACTCCAACTCTTCCACCGCTCCCGGCGGACGGATCAGACTCGACGAGAAGTCGCGCGTCGTCCGGCCCGACGTTCGCACGAACGGAAAGAAAAGTGCACCGGCGATTGTCGCGAATATGACCTTGCGACGAGGCACGTCGACGCCGACGACCTCTTGGGCTCTTGTCGGAAAGAAGCTAAACCGCAGCGCCCCTTCCGGGCAATCCTCGATGCAGTTGAAGCAGACCAGGCATTCAGCCGTGCGGAGCTTCCCGTGCGGATCGCACGCTCCCTCGCAATTCGGAAGGCACTCCCCGCAGTCGGTGCACGCGACCGGATCGCGCTCGATCCGCCACCAGACGAATCGGCTCAGGACGCCCAGCAGGGCTCCGAGGGGACAAAGCACGCGGCAGAAGAAGCGTGGAATGACCAGATTCATCGCCAGGAGCACGAATATGATCAGTCCGATCAACCACGCGCCCCGGTGGAATCTGACCTCGCCGAAGAGCTGCTGTGTCGCCATGTCGATGGTCGGGAGAATGACGGCGGTGAACGAACGGTGGATCAGGGCGATCGGATCGAGTAGCCCGATCTGCAACGTGCCCAGCGCAGCCGCCGCGAGCATCGCGACAAGTATGTAGTACTTGACGCGCTGGCTGCGCCGGTACTGATTGGCTGTGACGCGATCTCCCGGTTTCAGCCGGCCGAAGCACCATCCGACGAACTGAGTGAGCGTCCCCAGCGGACAGATCCAGTTACAGAAGAATCGCCCGAGCAGCAGCGTCGGGATCAGCACGACGAGCGACCACAGCAGACCCTTGTACACCGTGTGCGTGGTGATAGCCGTGGCGATCGAGACCAGCGGGTCGATCTCGAGCA
>CBDUZY010000451.1:0-3294 GCA_965371825.1 uncultured bacterium | reverse complement strand
ACTAGCCCTTAGGGAGCTACTACGTACTCCTATGAAAAGCTCAAAGTCAAATACTAAAATCTCTATCAAGAGTACCACATTTGGTCAGCAGGAATGCCGCTGACGTCGAGTTGCTTCTGTCCAAGGAGAGTTAACGTGGGCGACTTGGGTCCAGCCTCGGCTGGCGTGGGAAGCGTCAAGCGGTGCTGGCCGGGAGCCGCATGTAACTCCAAGAGCAGTTCCCGGCCGCAGAGGTCGAACGTCCAGGAAACATGCGGTTCCCGGATGGACCCACAGGCTGGTGACCGCCCTGTCAACGCAGCATCATGTCCATAGCGAGGCCAATCGGCCGCACTCCACAGGTTTCGAGCCACCAACAGGAGAGTGGCCAAAAAAAGAAACGATCCGAGCTGGTTACCGATGCGTCGCATAAGAAGATCCTCGCGGAATGCGCTCTACGAAATCGTCGTGGCGCCTTTCTCAAGATTGAAGCAGACAATGACGTGGCCTTCGACACCCGCTTTGGTCCAGGTTCCGTCCGACAATTGCTGGATCGAGCTGACCTTCTTCAACTCCGTCTGGCGGTCGCCATGTTGCACGACCGGCGTCGAGGTGTGAAAGGGCAAGTCCAACGTGAAACCCGGCGTTCCGAACGGAGCTTTCAGGATTGTCTTTCCGTTGGTATTGGCGATGGCGGTCAGTTCCTTCGCCGCCCAGTAGCGTGCGATTTCGCTCAGCTTCATCCAGCGAATCCGGTCACGGAAACCAGCATTCAGTCGTCTTACAGTACCTTGAAAGGTACGAAAAGCGATGCCCGTCCCATTGGCATACATTCCCGGCCAATGCGTCAGGAAACAGACGGGTTCACCCTTATTGATGACGTCGACCAAGCGTCCGCTTTGGAAGTCCTTAGAAACGTGGCTTTCGATTGTCTCGTCTGTCGGGTTCGGAGCAGAACCATCCCAGACTCCAAGGTAGTCGCCTGTGCAGGTGGGAATATTAACGACGCATTCCGCCGCATTGCTCGCGATCCCCTCAGCATGCTCGACTTGCGGCTGAGTGCTTTCGTTGATATTGGTGACGACGTATTTGAAATAGTGTGGAATTTCAGCACCCAACACACCGCGAATCGCCTGGATCGCGGCTTGCGACAGGATGGATTTCACACCATTGCCGAAGCCACCTGGCGTGGTGAAACCCTCGCAGGGAAGGTCGAGATTTTTAATCAGTTGCAGTGCGTAGGCAATGTAACTGGCGATTTCGTCGAGACTACGTCCATTGTCCCAACCCCCGTTTTCCATCCAGTAGCCGCCATCCTTGCGTTGTGGCAAAGGCCGGCCAGTCGCGATATCGATGACGCGAGTATGGGTGATCATCTCTGGATGGATATCCCAATCCGGTGTCATGAAATCGCGCACCAGTTTGAGGCTGGCACGTAATTCGGTGCGGCTCCAACCCGGCAACAAACGGTCGAGCCAGCCAACACAGGCAGGATAGGGGACTAGTGAGTATTTACCTTTGACACCATGCTCTCGGCAAAAAACGCCAAACTCGCGCACGAAGGAGTCGGGGATTTCGCGCGGCCAGCTGCGCCATGGCTTGGGTCGACGGTTCTTGCTCTTACCCCAGGCTTCCTCGAATTGCGGTTGGCAATAGTGACCCATGTTCACGAGGCACGTTGAATCATCAATGACGAACGAGACAGGCACTCGGCCATATGGGTTGAGTACCTTGACATTGGGGGTTCGGTAAGGACGTTCCCCAAGGTCGATTTTGGGCATCGGGCCTGCGTAGCTCGTCCGCAACATCGCCCCCGCCGATACTACCGCAGCCGCCGCGAGGAACTGGCGACGATTGATAGGGAATTCTGTCTTCATTTTTGGAATCTCCTTTTGATCGAATCCATCAGCCACACTGCCGATTCGTCCTGTCCTGTCACATTTAGAGATAGTTTTTCGCTGGCGTTTGCCAAACGATATGCCTGACTTGTAGGTGCGAACGCCTTCGCGATTGTGTCAAACGGGATCCCGCGATTCAATCCGTCTACAGAACATTCTAACCGCAGTGGCCGCGGAACCAGCGAGGCGGCGATATCGGCGACATCACCCACGGTCAGCACTCCGGGGACAACTGAGTCGTGCGGCACGTACAGAAACTGGCTATCCAATAGTGATCGGAAGCTGGCAAGTGTCCCGCGAGCGTAGACGGCATCCACATCGTCTTCGAACAAAGCGGCCAACAAGACGAGCAAACCGGCCGACGGTTCGGCCTCCACATTCGGGTTGTCCACTCCGTATGGCACAACTTCGGGCCTTTCCGGCGGATTCAGCGCGGCCAAAGAATCCCCCCAAAGCGAGACTTTTTCATCGAGACCTCTGCGCGCCCGCAGGAATTGTAGAACGGATCGCAGATCGCGTAGTCGCGATCCCAGTAACGTCTGCCCCAATACCTGATCCCGGCACGACAGCGTTGTGCCGACGCTTCGGGGGCCGTGCGAATCGCCCGCGCTGGTTTCGCCAAACCCGCGCAAGTCGGGCAAGCATACGGCGCAACCGGCCTCAAGCCAGGTCGAGACGGCGTCCGGCCGCGCGGTAAGGAATTTCTGCTTTCCCGAATCTGCCAAAGCAATCACGACGGGCAAGGGATCGGAGCGTTCATTACGAGCCCACATCACGACCAGCGGAACAACAATGCCCGGCTCAACTTCAAGCACGATTCGTTCAACAACGACACCATTCCTCTCCTCACGTTCTACCGTCTTGACAATTGGATTCCTGGCGGGCGTGATGTTTCCCAATAATCTGGACCATCCGTTACGTAGTATCGTCCGGCGCGCGGCGAAGTCCACTGATGCTATGTTTTTACGCGCGACGGCAATGCGCTCGTCAGCCAACTTCCTGGCGAGTTCATAGACCGGTTGCGGATCGAGCCTTTTCGCAACTGCCGGTGTGATGCATAGTAGTTCGTCAACTTCGTGGCGATTCTGAAACTCATCGGCTGGCGTCTGCATATCGAACCAGCGGGCAAGATGTGGATATAATTCTTGCCGATGAACAACGCCGACATTGTTGCAATGCGTACTCTCCGGCGGTCGGCCTTTCAAATGGCCTCGCCCCGTAGCCACGGCAAGACGATCACGCGTGTCGTAGAAGCTGAACACCTTCTCCAGCCGTGGCCAGACTGGATCGCGGGCGCGATCCCAAGCGAACTCATGCGAATAGATTAATCCCCTCGGAGCGGCAGACGCAGCGATCACCCAATGTGCAAATCCATCGCGCCCGCCCAGACGCAGGCATCGCGTTGTCTCCCAATAGG
>CBDUZY010000450.1:0-3312 GCA_965371825.1 uncultured bacterium | reverse complement strand
CTTGAACTGAGCATGAGTATGGGATACCGTCACTTCTAACCGGCAATGATACGAGCCATCTGCTACCTGAAGGCCCTCGTGGTACTCACCATCTACTACGGCAGCAAGGTGATCTTTGCCGCGATGTTGCGGATCGAGAACACGCACGGTGGAGTGTACGACCGCACCCCCCGTGACTGGGCCCGCAAGGTGCTCAGAGCCGCGGGTGTTCGGGTGAACACCATTGGTTTCGAGCACATTCCCAAGGATCGACCGGTGGTGTACGCGTCCAACCATCAATCGTTCTTCGACATCCTGGCTCTGTCGGCCACACTGCCCTACGCATTCAGGCTCGTCGCCAAGAAGGAGCTGGCCAAAGTTCCCATCTTCGGCCAGGCGATCAAGGCGGCCGGCCACATCTACATCGATCGTCAGCGGCGTGAGGCGGCGTTCGAGTCGTACGAGAGAGCGGCGAGCGTGATTCAGCAAGGAATGAGTGCCCTGATATTTGCCGAGGGCACGCGCAGCCGGACCGGCGATCTGTTGCCGTTCAAGAAGGGGCCGTTTGTATTGGCCATAGCGGCACAGGTGCCCGCTCTCCCGGTTTACTGCGCCAATAGTTTCGATATCCTGCCCAAGGGGCACATCCGGGTTCGTCCCCGGCCGATAACACTGTATTTTGGAGAACCGATCGAGACTGCCGGTATGAGCTACGAGGACCGGGACGAATTGTCAACCAAGGTGCGAACCGTCATCGAGGGGTTCCGGGATGACGCGGCGCGCCGTTCACCATAGGTGCGAAACAACAATGAGCATCATCATAGATGTCACAGCACGCGAGATCCTCGACTCGAGGGGCAATCCTACGGTCGAGGCAGAGGTAGTGCTCTCGAGTGGAGCTGTAGGACGTGCCGCGGTACCGAGCGGTGCATCCACCGGTGAGCACGAGGCGGTAGAACTGCGTGACGGGGAGGCCGACCGTTACGGCGGTAAGGGTGTGCAGAAGGCCGTCAGCAACATAATCGAGACAATCGGTCCCAAGCTCGAGGGCATGGACGCGAATCAGCAGGTCCTGTTGGACGCCGAGATGATCGACTTGGACGGCACGCCCAACAAGGGCAACCTGGGTGCGAACGCGATACTGGCAGTGTCGTTGGCAGCGTGCCGGGCATCGGCGGAAGAGGTGGGGCTGCCGCTCTATCGCTATCTGGGTGGCCCGCTCTCCAATGTGTTGCCGGTGCCGATGATGAATATCCTGAACGGTGGCGCGCACTCGTCGAACAACGTCGACCTGCAGGAGTTCATGATCGTTCCGGTCGGTGCGGATGAGTTCAGCGAGGGCTTGCGGATGGGTGTCGAGGTATTCCACGCGCTCAAGAAGGTGCTGTCGGGTCAGGGGCTCTCGACCGCAGTCGGCGACGAGGGCGGGTTCGCCCCGATGTTGCCGTCCAACGAGGCGGTGCTGGAGGCGATCATGTCGGCCATCGACCAGGCCGGATACGAGCCTGGTGACGACATCGCGATCGCATTGGACCCTGCAGCCAGCGAGTTCTTCGAAGACGGCGAGTACGTGTTCAAGAAGGGCGACGGCTCGCGCCGCTCGGCCGCCGAGATGATCGAGCTGTACGACGGTTGGATCGGCAAGTATCCCATCGTGTCGATCGAGGATGGCCTGGCCGAGGACGATTGGGACGGCTGGGCGCAGATGACCGAGGTATTGAGCGAGAAGGTCCAACTCGTGGGTGACGACATCTTCGTCACCAACGTCGAGCGGCTGGCGCGCGGCATCGAGGAGAACGTCGCCAACTCGATACTGATCAAGGTGAACCAGATCGGTACGCTCACCGAGACGCTGCAATGTGTAGATTTGGCGCGCAGCAACATGTATGGTGCGGTGATCTCGCACCGGTCGGGCGAGACCGAAGACACGTTCATCGCGGATCTGGCGGTTGCCACCGGTTGCGGTCAGATCAAGACCGGCAGCGGCTCGCGTTCGGACCGGATCGCCAAGTACAACCAGTTGCTCCGGATCGAGGAGGAGCTGGGCGAGCAGGCGATCTATCCCGGTCGCGACATGTACAAGGTTTGAGTAGAGGCAAGATCGTCGCCCTGGCCGCCATCCTCGGCGGCCTGTTGTTCGGTGCTTTCGGTGGCGAGTACCGCACCATCGACTCTTGGAAGCTCAAGCGCGACGTGCGGCAGCTCGAGGCCGAGATTGCGGCACTGGAAGTCGAGGTCGACAGCCTGGCGGCGTATGCCGAGTTGATCGAGAGTGACAGCGCCACCCAGGAGCGTGTCGCCCGTGAGCAGTTCGGCATGCTGCGGGACGGCGAGGTGTTGTACCGGTTGGCGAGGCCAGGGGAGGGTGGAGCGGAAAGGCGCGACTAGGTAGTTTGTTGGCGGGGAAAAGGGAAAAGTAAGACGGTCGAGGACGGTCAAAGACGGACGATGAAGACGATGAAGACGATGACAGACGATGGTTACCTCGTCTCACATCGTCGGGTGGGGAGCTTGGCGGAGTAGCTCAGCTGGTTAGAGCAGCGGAATCATAATCCGCGTGTCGGGGGTTCGAGTCCCTCCTCCGCTATCCAGACAGGCCGAGGATTCCTAACGGTTTTCTCGGCCTTGCGCGTGTCGGGGGTGGAGCGCAACACGAGCTTCGCTCGTGCGCGCTCTCGCTCGACTTCGCGGCGCCGGCTGCCGCCGGCTTGCTCACTCGTCGCGTCGAGTCCCTCCTCCGCTATCTTCTAAGCCGTTGCAATGCAGCGGCTTAACTTTTAGTCGGGACTCAATATTTGACCCGGTCCGCGATGACTGTGGATTGTACTGTGGATCGGGTTTTCTCACGCATGGGGTGCCACGTCTCATGTGCTGATGCTCTTTGGTCATCTTAGGCACTCTCCCTCAGCATCACGTCTGCCATGACCTTGGCGACTTCGCCTCGATCTCGCTGCCTCGCGTACCGCCTCGTCATGTTCGGGCTGGCGTGACGCATCGCCGACTGTACTCGAGCCTCACTCACGCCGGCGTCGGTTGCCCACTGTCCCATACAGTGACGCAGGTCCTTCAGGCGCAAGGACGTGTCAGCCCCGGCTGTCTCAAGGCCTCGCTTTCAATACTTGCGTAGCCACCCGTATCGGACGGGTGACGGTACGACACGGGCACGGGCTTATGTGTCTTTGTCCCCGATGCCGACGCCCGAAGTCAGCTGACATCGAGCAACAAGACGGAACAGAGGAACCGAGTGCGGATGAGGGAATCACGACCAGCCGTGAAGCACTGGATATGCTTGAGGCCGTAGACCTGGGTTGAACGTTGAGGGTGTCATGAGGT
>CBDUZY010000449.1:0-3330 GCA_965371825.1 uncultured bacterium | reverse complement strand
CGTGCAACAGGACAAGATTCCGATCATCGTGGTTGTCGCGGCCGTGGTTCTTTGCGGCGTCGGCTGGACGTTCGTTCCGTCGCTTCAGGACGCCCAGCGGACGGTGGACGAAGAAGCAGCCGTACACATCGAGCGGGCTCGCCGGCTATTGCACCAGTACAACGCCAGCCTCGAGTACAGTGCGCTCCTGCTGGACCAGCTCGCCGAGGCTGACGTCGACGTCGACATCGAGGATCCGCAGGACCTGGTTGACTACGCGGGCGAGGAGTATCAGGAGCTGCACGAGGCCCTGTGGGAGTCGTTCGAACCGACAGACTGGGAGGCCGATCCGCCCAGACCCGCGCGTGCTCGTTACAGCGACCTGTCGGGACAGGTTCGCGACGGCGTCGAAGGTCGAGACGACCTCATCGATCGCAACGACTGGCTTCTCGATGAAGCGATGACAGCCGTAGACGAAGCTCTCGCCGTAACCTCCGGCAACGCGTCCGCCGGCTCCAACCCCGAGGCCAATCGACTGAAGGCCATGATCCTGTTTCAAAGAGGGCTCGTCGAGCGCATCCGGGCGAGCGTCAAGCGCGCGGAAGCGCCGGCCTATCGCCGCGAGCTGTTGGAGCTCGCCGGGTCGGTGGCGCGAGAGCAGGGCAGCCAGAGCCTGGTAGCCGACAGCGGCATCGATGAGCAAATCGGTATGGTCCGCGCCGAGATCGACCGCTCACAAGAGCGCCTTGCCGAGCAGCGCGAATCGCTGGCCCGCATGGACGAGTTGGTCGAAGGGCTCGAGTCGCAATTGGCGACGCTGACTTCGCAGGCAGAGTCAGCGCGTATGGAACTCGAGCGCATCCGTGCCGAAGGTGTGGACTTCTCCAATCCCAACGGCGCGGAGACCTTTGAGCGGCGTCTCATGGAGCAGGACCGTGTGTACCGTGAGGCCGATCGCCAGGCACGCACGCTCGAAGCCGGCGGGTTTCCCCAGGCCGAGATCGACGCCACGGGCGATTTCCTCCGCGGGCGGTATCTGGAAAACGGAGCCGCCGGGAATCTCACCGTCGAGTTGGGACTCGCCCATCATCGCGTCGAGCGGACCATCCGCGCCGGACGCGCCGGGCGTGAACGGCAGGCCATCGACGATCTCCGCTCCGATCTCGCCCGGCTGGAAGGGATCCGCGAAGAGCTCGTGCATGCCCAAGCTCAGGCACGCGAGCGCGTAGCCGAAGCGGGACCGCTCGGCGCGGACGCATACGCCGAACTCAACCGCGTCGAATCGGAGGCGGCAGTCACCGAAGACGACGCCCTGGACCTCCTGGAACGTTCTACCAGACTATTCCGACAGGCGGCGAGTAGCGCCGGACAGTGGGCGACTGACGGGAGTGAGCGAACAAGTGACCTCTCGGCCGAGGCCCAGGAGCGGTCGGCTCATAACACGCGATCGGGAAGCGGCTGGATGGAGGGACACATCGCGGCACAGGCTGCCGACGCCCGCCTCGCCAGAGCTTGGATCTACTACGACAGGTTCGAAGCGTACTCGCGCGATGCACAGACCATCGCCGCCGCGACCAAGTTGCTGCCGCTCGCCGAGGCCGACGTCGAGGTCGAGCGAGAAAGGGCAGCCGAGGCCCGCGACGCCGGCATCGAGGAAGTCAAAGAGGCGATGAGCGTGCTCGAACGCGCCCATAAGAGTGCGGAACGCCATTGGACCTTCATGGCCCAGGCCGCCGGCACTACATACCTGATGGTCCTGTTTGGCCAGAACGATTACCTACCCGACACGATCGAGAGCTACCGAGAAGCACTGCAAGGCCGCGAAGACAAACCCTTCACCGCCACGCTCGCCAACCGCCTCCAACGTCTCGAAAACCGGTAGCGGCGCTCTGACAAGGCCCGCAAACACGTCAACGGAGATGTCCATTTCGCCATGAAGCTACCGAGACCACGACGGCACGCCTGATGTTCTGCCGCCGCATCAGACATCGTGACTGTAGATAATTGTGCAAGAACGGCAAATCCGTTAATCAACGGGCCGCGCAGCCCCTCCATGTTGACCCGGCGGATTGGCAGGGCGATAATATGGTGTGACACGAGGGGTGGCTTCGTGTCGCCAGCCTTTGCGAGCGGCCGATACGTGAGGTGTTATGGACCTCGCCGGTCCGCTTGCCCCGGCGGTGCAATGCCGCGAGTCGAGCTGCACGAGAGGACGCTGTGTGCGCTTGATTCTACGGCGGTGATCGCCCAAACCGGATCGCTGAGCCAACCGATGCCCAAGTTCTTCAATAGCGACATGGCTGACCTGGCGCATCAACTGACGCTATCGCCGCGCCGACTGCGCGTGGACCAGATTCGGGGCATCGACGAGCTTCTGGGCGTGGTCGAGTCGGCTAGGGCCTACCCGTTCGACTTCGTCTGCTTCCGCATCACCGCGTTTCGCAAGCGAGGTTCCGACCCCGGTCCGTCCATTCCCGGAAAGGCGCTGATCGCGGACCTGGTCGCTCTGGCTGAGGTCTTAAGCCGAAAGTCCAAGCTGACCGTGGCGGAGCTGGGCGAGCCGTGCTGCACGCATGTCGAGCTGGCGAGCGAATTCGAGGTCAGCACGAAGACAATTAGGCGCTGGCGAAGCCGGGGCCTGATGGGCCTAAGGCTCGTCTACGACGACGGCGTGAACCGCCTGGCGTTCAGTCGACGGACGATCGACCGGTTCACTGCAAAACATGGCCGACTTGTCGCCCGCGGAGCCTCGTTCAAGCAGCTAACCGCAGACGAGCGCGACGGGATCGTGCGGCGTGCCGGCGAGCTGCTCTCGCGGCGACCGATCAAGCTGCACGCCGCAGCCAAGGTCATCGCCGGGGAAACCGGTCGCGCGGTTGAGACGATTCGTTACACACTGCGGCGCTACGACCAGTCGCACCGCGAGTCAGCCCTGTTCACGAACGGCGCCGCCCGCCTGTGGTGCGAACGGCACGACGCGATCTGGCAGTGTCGTGAAAAGGGTGACTCGGTTGCCACGATCGCCGCGGCCTTCGATTGCCCCGAGGAGGAGATCGAGTCCATCCTTCGCGAGGTTCAAGTGCAGCGCTGGGCGAACCCGCCGCTCACCTGGGTCCACAACGACCTCTTCGATGCTCCCAACGCGGACGAGATCATTCTCGACGCTCCGGAGCCGGTCGCCCCGGCGGCCGGGCCGGTAAGGATTCCGAAGGACCTGCCGTCGTATTTGCGCTCTCTTTATCTGACGCCGCTGCTCAGTCGCGAGCAGGAGGCCGATCTCTTCCGACGGTACAATTACCTCAAGTACACGGCGTCCAAGCTGCACAAGTCGATCGACCCGGCCGAGGTCAC
>CBDUZY010000448.1:0-3334 GCA_965371825.1 uncultured bacterium | reverse complement strand
TCGGCAAGTTGATCGGACGCTCGCGATACGGCTGACTTTCCCTTGTGTTCACGGATAGCGTCAAGGATTCGCTCCGGTGTGATCGGTAGCTCCTTGACCCAGACCCCGGTGGCGTTGGCGATGGCGTGGGCAACGGCGCCCAGGACCGGAACCGTGCTGCCCTCACCGATTTCCTTCGCACCGAACGGTCCGCGCGGCTCGTATGAGTCGACCAAGCCGCTGAAAATCTCCGGGGCGTCCTTGATCGTCATGGTCAGATACCCGTGCAGATTCGGGTTGAGCAAGCGGCCACGGTCGTCGAACTGCACGTCCTCCATGATCGTCTCGCTCGCACCCATCACCACCGCGCCTTCGACCTGTCCGTGTACCGCCTGCGGGTTGATCGGCGTACCGCAGTCGTGGAAGTCCGTGAAACGCTCGAGCTTTACCTTACCGGTCTCCAGGTCGACCGAGACCTCGCAGACGGCGCTTCCGAACGAATACGCCGGGCTTGTGCCTACCGTCGAGCCTTTGTAGTCGCCGCCGAGCCCGTCGGGCGGTTTGTAGCAACCGGTGCCGACAAGTGGACCGTTGTCGTTGAAGTACTTGCGGGCGACCTCCTCCCAGGCAGCGCAGCGCGACGGGTCCGCCTTGACGAACATCTTCCCGTTGTGGGCCTCCACCTCCGATTCGGCGCAATCGAGCAGCTTGGCCGCGTACGGTTTCATCTTCTCGACGACGGCCGTACCCGCTCGTGACACGGCGTGCCCGGCCATAAGCGTGACGCGCGACGAGTAGGCACCCAGATCCAGCGGAGAGATGTCGCTGTCCTCGCTTCGAATACGCATCCGCGACGTGGGGATTCCCAGGCTCTCGGCGCACATCTGTGTCAATACAGTGTCACTACCTTGACCGATCTCCGCCGCTCCGATCATGAGCACGGCGGCGCACCCGTCCTCGCTGATCTTCACTATGGCGTTGGCGTGCGGAAAGATGGACCGCTTCTGGAACGGCTCGCGACCCTTCTCGTGCGAGAGTTGCACCTGACCGCGGTAGATGCAGTAGCCCGCGCCGGAGACGAACCCCCCACAACCGACGCCGATGCCCTTGCCCTTCGGCAGCTTGCCGTACTTCTCATCCCAGCCCGACTTCTCGCACACGGCCTCGAGCGTGGCGGCGAACTCGCAACTTCCGATGTCCATTTCGTTGATCGTGCGAGTGTTGGCCGTTATAGCGTTTCGGCGACGGATCTCGATCGGGTCGATACCCAGGTCGTCGGCGATCATGTTGAGCAGACACTCGAACGCGAACCTTGGCTGTGGAACACCGTGGCCGCGCATCGCACCGGCCGCCGGCTTGTTGGTCATCACCCGATAGCCGTCGTATTTATAGGTTGGAATGCGGTACAAGGTGGGTATGACACTGCCCGCGTAATAGGCTGTCGCCACGCCGAACGACGAGTAGGCGCCGCCGTCCAGATGGATCTGGCTCTTGAACGCCTGGATTCTTCCCTCGCGATCGACGCCGAGCTTGAACTTCATGTGCTGCTTGTGTCGCCCGCGGCCGTGGTGGAACATCTCCTCGCGCGAGTAGACCATCTTGACCGGCCGACCGATCTTCTTGCTCAAGATAGCTGCGCAAAGATCAAGCGGCGTGGTTTCGGCCTTGCCGCCGAATCCGCCGCCCACCACCGGCCGGATCACGCGGACCTTCCCGAGCGGAATGTGCATCACGTGCGCCATCATGTATTGCACGTAATGTGGCACCTGCGTCGAAGAGTACATCACCAGCGTCCCGTCGTGATCCCAAGTGGCGATTGAGGCATGGGGCTCGAGCGGCGATTGGTACACGTGGTTGCCGGTGAAGATCTCCTCGCGAACATGGTGTGACCGTGCGAACGCTTCCTCCACGTCACCGAAGGTGTGATCGACGTGGGTATTGATATTGCGCTCGTAGCGCTCGTGAAGTTGCGGCGCGCCCGGCTTTACCGCCTCGAGGGCGTCGAGCACCAGAGGAAGCTCTTCATACTCGACATCGATTAGGGAAAGAGCCCGCTCGGCCGTTCTCTCGTCGATTGCCGCTACGGCTGCGACCTCGTCGCCGACGTGACGCACCTTCTCCTTCGCGAGCACGTACTCGTCATAGCGCGCCGGCGAGACGCCGTACATCGTGTCCGGCACGTCCTTGCCGGTAATGACCGCGATCACGCCCGGAAGTGCCTCGGCCTTCGAAGTGTCGATCCGCTTAACGCGTCCGTGGGCGATGGGCGATCCCAGAATCTTGCCATGCGCCATGTTCGGCAGGTGGATGTCAGCCGTGTAGACGGCTCGCCCCGTGACCTTGTCTCCCGCGTCGACGCGAGGAATGGACACACCCACGCTCGTAAGCCTGTCACTTCGGGAGCCGTCCTGAGCCGCAGGCGGAATAGAATCCGCTGTTCGGCGGAGCCCGCGCGAGTCATCCGCACTCTTCGCGGCAGCGTTATCGTCGGCGTCGTTTGCCCTCGTCTCCTCGCACGTGCAATCGTCGCATGGGTCCGCGCAACGCTTGACTGCCCGCATAATCCCGCTGTATCCCGTGCAACGGCACAGGTTTCCCGCAAGTGCTTCTTTGATCTCATCGCCTGTTGCGTGCGGATTCTCGTTTAGCAGCGCCGTAGCGGACAGCACCATCCCCGACGTACAGAAGCCGCATTGAATCCCGCCCTCGGTTACGAACGCCCTCTGAATTGGCGTTAGCTCGCCATCCTGCGCGAGGCCCTCGATCGTCGTGATCTCCCGATCTCGAACCTCCGACGCGAGCATCAGGCAACTGTTCACCGGCTGCCCGTCGAGCAACACCGTGCAGACCCCACAGTCGCCGACTCCGCACCCCTTCTTCGTACCGGTAAGGTGCAGACGATCGCGGAGCACGTCGACCAAGGTTTCGTAATTGTTGAACGCGACGGTGTGGGGCTGGCCGTTTATCGTGAAGTCTCGAGTGATCATCACGCCTTGCCCTCCAATGCCCGCTCGCAGGCTGTCGCCAGCGCCCGCCTTGCGAGCACACCTACGATCTCGCGTCTGAACCCAGCCGAGCCGCGGATGTCACAGATCGGCTCCGCCGCCTCGGCGGCCACGTTAGCCGCCTTGTCGAAGTCCACACCATCGACAGTACAACCAATGAGGCCATCGCACGCAGACGCGACCGCTTTGGGAACCGGGGCGACGGCACCAAGTATGAGCCGGGCCTCGCGAACGGTGCGTTTGGCATCGAGCAGCAGGCTCACTGCCACTCCGGCCACGGCAATTGTGTTTCCGTCGCGCAAACCGAATCGGGCGTATGCCGCCCCGAAGCCGCTCGGCGGTTCCGGAAC
>CBDUZY010000447.1:0-3342 GCA_965371825.1 uncultured bacterium | reverse complement strand
ACGAGCTGTACTTTTGGATCGAACGCCGGGTCAGCTCCACATCGACCTCCCTCATTGTGCCGCTGTGGATGCCATTCGTAATCGTGGCCGCACCGACGGTGATTCTCTGGTACAGGGATCGACGCAACATCGCTATCGTCTACCGGCGCTGGCAGGAGCGGCTTTGCCCAGGAAAGCGCAGGCGCGTGACCGTCGGGCTTGTCGTCGTCTCGTGTCTGGCTCACGCGGTGGCGGTGATCTTGGGCGCGCAGGTCGTTGACTCGACGTATCGCTTCTTCTTCCCGGCTGCGGTTTACACTGGGAATCCGCTGTACAGCGTCATGCTCTGGATGGTGCCGATACTGCTCCTACCACTTCCGCTTTGGGGCATACTATGGGCTCGGTTGTACGTCCGGATGCTGAACAGACTGTTCATTCGGGTACGGCCGCATTGCTGCCTCGAGTGTGGGTATGACCTTACGGGAAACCTATCGGGTGTGTGCTCGGAGTGTGGCGTAGCCTTCCGGGACAGCACTCATGCGCGTGCGGTGGAGTCATCCGGTCAATGAACCACGACTTGCGCTCGTCCGCCCGCGGCGGACTCACTCCACCCGTGGCTACAACCCAGTGCCCCTCCGGGGCTCTTGATTCCCCAGGGTCCGCTCAGAGCTTCTCTTCCACCTCGGCGAGGCGGGCGATCTTGATGGCTACGTTCTCTTTGTGACGACCGATGACACCGGCGAATTTGTTCTTACCCTCGACCTGCATGATAATCTCGTCCGTGACGGGCTTGGTGGTCTGAAGGATGTCGCCGGGGTGAAGGGTAAGCAGCTCGCCCATGGTGATCGTCGTTTGGGCAACGTACGCAACGACATCGACGTATGTCGCCCCGATCCCGCGGGCGATCTCCTCCGTCTTGTCCTCCACGCCGGACCGCCTCTGATAAGCGAGCCAGCCCTGCGAGAGGAGTTTTCCCATCACCGGCTCGATCACGTTGAACGGAACACACAGGCTCATCGTCCCCGCTCTACCGCCCATCTTGATCTCGAAACCGAGAACCACCACGACCTCGTTCGGGGCGACGATCTGAACGAGGTGCGGGTTGCTCTCCACCTCGACGATCTCGAACTTGACGTCGACGAGTTCGGACCACGACTCGGTCAGGGCGGCGAGTCCTCGATCGGTGATACGCCCGACGAGGCGTTGCTCGATCACCGTCAGCGGGCGCTGGGGGATAAACAGGTCGGTGTTGGAACCACCCAGGAGGCGATCGATTATCGGGAAGATGATCAGCGGGCTTATCTCGAGGCACATCTGCCCGTCGAGCGGCTCGGCCGTCAGAAGGTTGAAGTTCGTCGGATTGGGCAGCGAATGGATGAACTCGCTGTAGGTGAGCTGCTCGGCGCTTGCAACGCGGATCTCGACGATGGTCCGCAAGAAGCCGGAAAGAAACGCACCGAAGTTTCGAGCGAATCCTTCGTGCATGCCCTCCAGCGCGCGCATTTGCTCCTTGCTCACCCGCTCCGGACGCTTGAAGTCGTACGCGTGGACCTCTTTCTGAAGTTGAGTGCCGCGGGTGGCGACCTTGTCGACGGTCTCGACGCCGCCGGACTCGACGGCCGCTAACAGCGCATCAACCTCGCTTTGATCAAGTACATCAGCCACTTACGGCGTCTCCTCCGTTCATTCCGCGCTCGGGGCGCGGACCCCCTGCTCGTCTTCTACGTATCGGGTGTCGTGGAATCGGAACTTGAGACGGCGGCAAGTCCCTGCCTGGTCGGGCATTACGGCCGTAGCAGCATAGAGAAGCGGGCTGCTACTGCCGCCAGACCGCTCGGTGCACGCTCAATGGCCCGTGGCGGCCATTCTCTCGAAGCTATCAAAGAAGTCGGGGAACGTCTTGCCGACGCACTCGGGGTCGTTGATGACGATACCGGGGGATTTCAGCCCGACCAGGGCGAGACTCATAGCCATGCGATGATCGTTGTACGTGTCGATTGTCGCCGGGATCGGTTTCTCGGAAGGAGTGATTCGCAGACCGTCCGGAGTTTCTTCCACCTCCGCCCCGAGTTTGGTCAGCTCATTCCGTAGTGCAACCAGCCGATCGGTCTCCTTGACTCGAAGCGTAGCCACATTGCGGATCGTGGTCGAGCCGTCGGCGAAGAGTGCCAAGGCGGCTAAAGTCTGAACCGTGTCGGGCATGTCGTTTAGGTCGATGTCGATCCCGCGGAGGCGGTTGCCGTCTGCTGGACCCTGCACGCCAAGCCGGTTCGGCTCGCGCTCGATCCGACAGCCCATCCGCTCGAGCACGTCGACGAAGGCTGTGTCGCCTTGGATGCTTGCCGTGCCGAGGCCCTCGACAGTGACCCGTCCACCGGCGATGGCCGGCGCCGCGAGGAAGTACGTTGCGTTGCTCGCGTCGGGCTCGATGGCGAAGGTCGTGCCGCGATAGCGCTGAGTCGACTCGACGACGAACCTCGCGCCGTTGCCGTCATATCGATCGAGAACCACGACGCCGAAGTGATCCATGACCGCCGTAGTGATTTTCAAATACGGAACGCTCGGCGTGTCGCCGGTCACTTCGATCATCACGTCGTCGCGAGCGTAGGGGGCGACCAGCAGCAGAGCACTGACGAGCTGGCTCGACTCCGGGGCGTCGAAGGCGACCTGCCCGCCGCGAAGGCCCGAACCGTGTACCGCAAGCGGCGGATAGCCCTCGTCGGCGAGATACTCCACGCCGGCGCCGAGCGCGCTGAGGACGGACGCCAGCCCGCCGATGGGTCGCTTGCGCATCCGCGGAACACCGTCGAGTTCGAAGCGCCCGCTACCCAGGGCGACGAGGGCCGTGCAGAAGCGCATCGTCGTGCCGGAGTTTCCGCAAGAAAGCTCGGCGCCGATCTCGGGGATGTGACCACCGCACCCGGTGACCTCCGCCACACAGTCCCGCTCGTCGATCGTGATCGCGATTCCGAGCGCTTTCAGGGCGTCGATCATCAACCGTGTGTCCTCGGCCAGCAGCAGGTTGCTGAGGATGCTGGGGCCGTCCGCCAGGGCGGTGGTGATGAGGGCGCGGTTCGTTATGCTCTTCGACCCGGGCAACGTGACGGTTGCATCCAGCGGGCCCGCGACGGGTGTGCATGGGTACTGAGGCATAACCGGTAGGATACGCCGTCCGGCCTCCAACGTGTAGCGCCGCCTCTTGTGGGCGGTGCAGATTGGGGACCTTCGCTCAGCTATCGCCGGTTGGGAGAAGACCATCGACGGCGTCGAGGCTCTCGATGGTCTGATGCGCCGAGCCGCCTTCGGGAGCGGCTCGGTCTCGGTAGATTCCGTCGGCACGCCGCACGCGGATTGTCGTCCAGC
>CBDUZY010000446.1:0-3372 GCA_965371825.1 uncultured bacterium | reverse complement strand
GCGACATCACCCAGTTGGCGACGAGCGACTTGCCGGGAGCAGTCTTCTACGGCGGCAGAGCGGGAGACCGGGCGGGGATGGACATCAGCACCGCCGGCGACTTCAACCAGGATGGCTTCGGAGACCTTCTCATCAGTGTTCCCGGAGAGGTTCGACGTGACACGGCCGGGCGCGAGCGACTCGGCGTCACCTACCTCGTGTTCGGCGGTACGCACCTGCAAAACACGACCTGGAATCTGTCCGACCTGACGCGCGGAGTCGGCTCGCCGGAGCTGCCGGGAATCGTCTTCTTGAGTCCGTACGTTAAGGGCCGGCCCAACGAGGCCGCGCCAACGGTTGTCGGCTTCCTCGGCGACATCAACAGCGACGGATTCGGCGACATCGGCATCGGCAACCCCAAGGCCGACTTCATCGACCTCACCTTCCCACAGGGACCGGATGCCGGATCGGATCCTGCCGCAGGACGCAGGCCTGACACCGGCGATGTCTACGTGATCTACGGAAACAACTTCGGGACCAACCGAGGGGCACCGTAGACCATCGCAGAGCGAATCAGCGCCCCGCCGCGCCTGCCTGCGGCGCGGTCGGTGGGGGGAAGGGTACTCCCGGCACTCCGGAGGGCGTCCGCGTTACCCGGACGCCTCGGGTCCGCCACCGTGTCTGCCCACACCCTAGACGCCGACTACTCCCCAAGCGCCGTGTCGAACCGTCCGGGCCGCCTCGAACCGCACGGGTCGCCTGACGTAGTATGCACAACCGATTCGCTGTAGTATGCGCGCCGCGGCGCAGGTAGCAGATCGGGTTCCGTACCGCGACCGTCAGGGACCGGTGGGCAGGTGGTCGCCAAGGCGACCGCAGCGCTCGCCACAACGCCGGTTCGGACCGACATCCTGAATTCGATGTCGCAACCGTGCAAGACGTAGCTTAGAAGAAAGGCGTCATATGGCTCACGCTCACATGAAGGAAATCGAGGCGGAGACGCTCAAGGCGAGCGGTTTGCTCATCGGAACGCTGATGGGCGGCATGTTGGTGGTCAGCTCGTTCGTCATCGACTTCCCCATCGTCGCCAAGACCCTCTTTCAGCACGACGTGGTCGTGGGAGCGAGCGGTAGGGCCCACACGCCCTACTCCGACGTGATCGCCCTTCTAGGCGCCGTCCTTCTCGGTGCCCCGCTTGTGTGGCACGCCCTCAAATGCCTGGTCCACGGGCACATGCACATGGACGAACTCGTCGCACTCGCGGTCGTGGCTGCCATCGCCCTCGGCGAGTATCAGGAGGCGGGAATCGTCGCATTCTTCATGATTGTCTCGAACCTGATCGAGACGAGAACCGCCCTTGGTGCCCGGGCCTCCATCGAGTCCCTCTTGCGCCTCACTCCCGACAAAGCCCACAGGATTCTGCCTGACGGCTCGGAGGAACTCGTCGAGGCTAAGCAGCTCTCCCCAGGCGAGATCATCCGCGTGCGCCCGGGCGACAACATCCCCGCGGACGGCGAGGTCATCACCGGCGACTCGACGGTCAACCAGGCCAACATCACCGGTGAGTCGCTTCCGGTCGACAAGGCGGTCGGCCACGACGTCTTCAGCGGAACCAGCAACCTGACCGGTGCGCTGGACATTCGCGTGACCAAGGCGGGCGGCGAAACCACTCTCGGCCGAGTGCAACAGCTGATCCTCGACGCCGAGAAGACGCGAATCCCGCTGATGCGCCTGATCGATCGCTATGCCGGCTGGTATACGCCAACGATTTGCATGTTGGCCGCCGTCGTCTGGTTCTTCTCGGAAGACAAGAACGTCGGCCTCCATAAGGCAATCACGATGTTCATCATCGCCTGCCCCTGTGCACTGGTGCTCGCTACGCCGACGGCGATGGTAGCGGCCCTTAGCTGTGCGGCCAGGCTCGGCATACTCATCAAGAACGTCGTCCAACTGGAGTTCGCCCGTACATTAACGGCCGTCATATTCGACAAGACGGGCACGTTGACGACCGGCGAACTCTCGGTCACCCAGATGAAGCCCGCGCCCGGCGTCGACGGTGCGGACCTGCTGTGGGCGGCAGCCTCTGTCGAGCAGATGAGCAAGCACCCGGCGGCGCTGGCCATGGTCGCTGTCGCCAAGCGAGCCAAGATAGACCTGAATCGTCCGGACGAGTTCAGCGAGACCGCCGGTCGCGGCGTGACTGCACAATTGGAACGCGAGCGGATTCTCGTCGGTCGATCCAACTGGCTCGCCGAGCAGGGCGTGGACATGAGTCTGACGGAGGACCCCGAGTTCGCGGAGCCCGAGGGCGTGAGCATGTTGTACGTCGCCCGCAGCTCACGATGCCTGGGCTGGATCGGCCTCGAGGATCGCACAAGACCCGAAGCCCGTTCGGCGATAGACGAATTGCGAAAACTGAATGTTCGCAACCTTTCCATGGTAACCGGCGACAAGTGGTCGGTCGCTCGGCGCGTGGGGGCGGAGATGGGCTGCACCGAGGTCCAGGCGGAAGTCCTGCCCGAGGAGAAGCTGAAGCTCGTGGACGATTTGCGTCGCCGCGGTCACCGCGTGGCCGTCGTCGGCGACGGTGTCAACGACGCCCCGATGCTTGCGGCGAGCGACCTGGGAATCGCCATGGGGGCAGCGGGAAGCGACGTGGCCATTAACTCCGCTTCGATCGCCCTGATGAACAACGATCTGAGCCGTTTACCCTTCTTGATCCGGCTTTCGAGAGCGACGACGCGCGTTGTCTGGCAGAACATCCTGTTCGGCGTAGCGTTTATCGTGATTACGATGACGCTCGCGATCTGGGGACCCCTCACTCCGATAACCGCGGCTGTTTCCCACACGTTCGCGACCGCGATCGTCATCTTCAACAGCGCCCGCCTGGTTCGCTACGGCGAGGAGCGTGCAATCGAGGCTGAGAGTTACTTGAGCCCGCTCGCCGCCGAACCCGCGGCGGCGTAGGCCATGGTGGATCGAGCAGCGACCGAATCACCGGCGCCATGTTGACGTCACAGACAGAGTGCTCTATGGGCACGTCGGCGCCGGCGTGGGCTTGGCCGTGTCATTCCACGGCTCGTACTCAGCCGCGCCGTTCAACAGGTCTATCGCTTCGAGAATGTCCAGAGGAGTGAAGCTGCCACTGTGGTCGATGTCCTCGCTATAGACGGCCCAGGGTAACGTTACCGTCCCCGCCAGGGCGCCGACGAGGTCCGCCACGTCAGTGGGACCAGCCGTGTCTACGCCGTTCGAGTTGGCCGGATGCGAGATCAGATCCGCGCCTGTCTCGAGACCATCGTTGTCCGTGTAGACGACGGTTGTGACCGCACTGGGCGTTATCGGCCGGTCGAAGATCAAGGTGTAGACGCCGGTGTCCTCGAGAACGCTGGT
>CBDUZY010000445.1:0-3375 GCA_965371825.1 uncultured bacterium | reverse complement strand
TAAATCAGACTCGCAGCGTGCACGTCGTCACCATCGAGGACCCGATCGAGTTCATGTTTCAGCCCCAAAAGGCGGTCATTTCTCAACGCGAGATCGGAATAGACGTGCCGAACTACGCTCAGGCGTTGAAGTACATGGTGCGTCAGGATCCGGACTGCATCCTGATAGGTGAGATGCGCGACCGGGAGACGATGTCTGCCGGGCTGCAGGCGGCGGAAACCGGTCACCTGGTGTTCGGCTCCCTACACGTCGGCGATGCCCAGCAGACGTTCACGCGAATCCTGGAGTTTTTCCCCACCGGGCAGCACGCCTTTGTACGCTCGTCGCTGGCGAACAGCCTTCGGGCCATCATGTGCCAGAAGCTCATCCCCGGTATCAAGGAAGGGACCGTATACCCCGCGACGGAGGTGCTTCTCAGGTGTGCGACGCTGCGTGACAAGATCGTTCACGGGCAGGACGACGAGATACCGGCGGTCATAGCCCAAGGTGCGAGCGATGGCATGCGGTCGTTCGCCGAATCACTTCGGGAGCTGATCGAGACGGAAAAAGTGCACTACGATACGGCGATGGCCCACGCGCCGAGTCGCGATGCTCTGGAATCCGCGGTGAAGGGCATCAAGACCGAGTCCCATATATTGGCCGGCCGGACGCGTGGGGGTCACTGAAGAAGCCCCACGGTTACTCAACCCTCGACCATTTCATGTTCACGGAAGGCCTCGGGCAAATAGTCCAACAGGTCGAGCGCCGTCATTGACAAGCGGCCCAACTCCTCCGCCGCGTAGTCACCGGCAAGACCGTGAAGATAGACTCCCAGAATCCCCGCCTCGAACGGCTCCATCCCCTGGCCTATCAGCGCCGCTATGACGCCGGTCAGCACATCTCCCGTTCCACCGGTGGCCATTCCGGCATTGCCGGTCTCATTCGTGTAGATGCGGTCGCCGTTGGTGACGATCGTACCGCGTCCCTTGAGCACCGCGGTGCACCCGTAGGTCTCGGCCAGGGCACAGGCCGCCGCGCTGCGAGACGCCGCTGTCCGGTCGATCTCGCAGTCAACGCCGCGGGCGGTGAGCAGTCGGCGAAGCTCGCCCGGGTGGGGCGTGAAGACAACACGGCAGGCGTCGAGCGGGTCGAACCTCGGTGCCGTCGCGAGCGTGTTGAGTCCGTCGGCATCGACGACTATCGGACCCTCGAAGCCGGCTACGAATTCCGTGAGAACCGCACCGTCCAGGGAATCTCCCAAACCTGGTCCGATCGCTACCACGTCGGCGCTGAATTCAGCCACCGCGCGCAGTATGCTAACGGCATCACTGGGCAGCGGGCGCATAGTTGCGCACGACGCCAGGACGGCGACGGAGGCACAGATCGACTCCGGCGCGACCACCTGCACTAGGCCGGCTCCACTGCGAAACGCGGCATTCGCCGCTAGCGCTGGAGCGCCAACCATCACGACGTCGCCGCAGCACCCGCCGATCACCACGACGCGCCCCACGTCGCCCTTGTGTGCGTCTTCATGTCGATCGGGAATGGGGGCGACCTCGCGAGTGACAATCAGATCCTCGGACATGATCAACCTCGCTCCTTTTCTGGTCCACATCGTCGGTTGATGAGGGCGGCCGTGTACCCGGCGCCGAATCCGTTATCGATGTTCACGACCGTCACGCCTGATGCACAACTGTTCAGCATCGCAAGCAGAGCAGCAAGCCCGTTGAAGCTCGCCCCGTAACCTACACTTGTCGGCACGGCGATCACCGGACAATCGACGAGTCCGCCGACGACGCTCGCCAGGGCCCCCTCCATTCCGGCGACTACGACGGCGACGTTGGCACGCTGAAGAGCGGCTGAATGGACCAGAAGTCGATGAATCCCGGCGACACCGACGTCATAGAAGGTCTCGGTGCGTTGGTCCATCATCTCGACCGTCACCCGCGCCTCTTCGGCAACCGGTAGATCGCTCGTTCCCGCGGAGACGATCGAGACGGTTCCCGTTGATGGCTCCGCCTGCCGTTGACGTAAGGTGATCGCTCTAGCGGTCTCGTGGAACTCGGCTCGCGAGTGTACGTTGGCAACGGCTTCGTAAACCTCGCGCGTGGCTCGCGTGGCGAGAACGTTCCCACCAGCCGAGACGCGTGCGTTGAAGATCGCCACGACCTGCTCGATGGACTTACCTTCACAATATATGACCTCGGGGTATCCGCAGCGGATCGCTCGATGATGATCAACCTTGGCGAACCCGAGATCCTCGAAGGGCATGGAGCGCAGATTGGCGAGCGCCTCGTCGATCGACTGCCGACCGGCCCGCACGGACTCCAGAAGCTCTCGAAGGGTTTCCTCAGTCACGGTGGGGGAGTGTAGCGCGCCTCCCGAAACCGAGCAAACTCGCACCTCGGCAAGACGCTCGTCGACCGGGGAGCAGGACGGTCAATCAGTCCTTCCGTGGCCGAAGTCGAGATATTGGGGGGTGCGTTTCGACGTCGCGTGCTTGGCTGGCTGGTGTGGGAGATCGTGCGGGATCGCCCCCGAGGCGCATTCGCGAGCCCGATTCGCAATGGCGAGCCGGCTCTCGGGACTTCAAAGAGGAGCGCGGGAGGCCGGCGGCGACCCCCCCGCCCGCGGGAAGCCTGCTGCGGTACACCCACTGCCGTTCGGTGGGAGCCAGAACCGACGCGTTGGGCGATGGAGAGTGTACTCCCATCCCGCCGGCTTCCACGGATGGCGAGAAGGGCCAAAGTCCGGCTTTCACACCTTAACTATCGAGGAGGCGATCATGCGAGACCGGGTTCTTATCTTGGGGTTCTGCGGGTGCACAGCTACTTTCATTGCGGTCGGTGCCGCAGACGCTCAGCTTGTTTTCACCGACGTGACCGGAACCGCCGGCGTTGGGCTGCCCGGCGAACTCACCGAATCCGTGGCGTGGGGCGATTACGACAACGACGGCGATCAAGATCTGTACCTGACTGTTGACGGGGCGAATCACCTGTTCCGCAACGACGGCGGAGATAGCTTCACCGATGTCACGCTCGCCACGGGCGTCGGCCACGTCGAGTTCAGTGTTGGATGTGCGTTCGGTGACCTGGACAACGACGGTGATCTTGATCTCTACGTTGTAAGTTTCGGCGGCGGGCTTGATGTCCTCTACAGGAATAACGGTCCCATAGGGGCGGGCGGGGAGCACACCTTCACCGACATCGCGTCCACCGCCGGTATTACCGTGGAGCGCAGCAGCCGCGGTATGGCCTTGCTGGACTACGATGCAGACGGCCTTCTCGATATCTATGTCGTTGCGATCGGCGAGTACATTTTCTATCACAACCTGGGCGGTCTGCAGTTTGAGGATGTCGCCGCGAGTCTCGGCGTCAATCAGTCCGCCACCGGAGT
>CBDUZY010000444.1:0-3379 GCA_965371825.1 uncultured bacterium | reverse complement strand
GCTCGGCGGTTTCGGCCTTATTGAGACCCTGCAGTGCACCGTAATGACGCTCGTTGACCCGCCAACTCCGATGAACCGGGATCCACATCAGGTCCATCTCTTCCAGCGCTATCCACAGCGTCTGGATCGACCGCTTGAGAACGGAGGTGTAGGCTACATCGAACGTGTAGCCCCCCTCGAGGAGCGTCTTTCCCGCCTCGTGTGCCTCCTTGTACCCCTTCTCAGTGAGACCCACGTCCGTCCAACCGGTGAACCGATTCTCTTTGTTCCAGACGCTCTCACCGTGTCTGAGTAGAACTATGCGCTTCATGTCCCGTTATCCCGGTATCCCGTTAACCCGTTGTCCCGGCCCCACCCTCTCCCACCGTCTTCGCCCGTCTTGGTCCGTTCTTGTTCCTAACTGCAACTCAAACCACTGCAACTTTCTCACCATTCACTGCGTCTAACGTGATGTAATTAGAGATGCCGATCGCGGCGAAACCACGTCAGTAAAGTAGTCGTAGAGAGCCATAAGCAGTACAGCCCAGCAAAGGTCGGGAGGGACCGATGCAAGCATCCGTTACGAGAGCGGGGAGGGGTCTTTGTCGCCGAATCGGGGCATTGGCATCCATTTGCCTGGGACTGGCGCTCATAGGAACGCCCACCTCAGCTCAACAGAAATCGGTCGCGAACGCCGGTAACGCAGCCGAGGCACCCAAGCCCGCCTTCGCCTTGGCCGTCAGGGCCGAGCCGGATGCTCCCAACATCGACGGTGACCTGAGCGACGAGGTCTGGCAGTTGGCCCCTCCGATCACCGACTTCACTCAGCGGGATCCCAACGAAGGTGAACCGGCAACTGAGCCAACCGAGGCCCGCGTACTGTTCACCGATAAGGCCATTTTCGTGGCTATCCGTGCCTGGGACTCGAGCCCGGACGAGATCTCGGCCCAGTTGACCAGGCGTGACGAGGACTCACCGTCGGACTGGGTCGGTATCGGGATCGACTCATACCACGACCGGCGCACCGCCTACTTCTTCCTGGTCAATCCGGCTGGGGTGAAACAAGACGTCTATCTGTTCGACGACACCAACGAGGACGATTCCTGGGACGCGGTTTGGGAAGTCGCGACACGGCGCGACGAGCATGGCTGGACGGCCGAGTTTCGGATCCCCTTCAGTCAATTGAAATTCTCCCAGGCCGAGCGACACACCTTCGGGTTCAACGTCTATCGACGCATCAACCGCCTCAATGAAGAACAGTATTGGCGCCTGCCGCCCAAGTCGGAATCGGGTGTCGTATCCCAGTTCGGCGAGCTGGAGGGAATCGAGGGCATCGATCCTCCACGTCGTCTCGAGATTATCCCCTACACAGCGGCCACTGCGGAGTTTGTCCCCGCACAGCCAGGCAATCCGTTCCAAGACGGAAGGAACGGGAGCATGTCGCTCGGCGGAGACCTCTACTACGGACTGACATCCAACCTCACACTCTCGGCCACGGTCAATCCGGATTTCGGGCAGGTAGAGGCGGATCCAGCGATCGTCAATCTCTCGGCGTTTGAGACATTCTTCCCGGAGCAGCGTCCCTTCTTCAACGAGGGGCTGGATGTCTTCCGCTTCGGGATCGGTGTGGGAGACGGTGACGGATCAGCCGAGTCACTGTTCTATACTCGACGCATCGGCCGCGCACCGCAGGGCCAGGCGAATCCGAGAGGCGGTTACGTGGACCCGGTCAATCAGACCACGATCTACACCGCGGCCAAGATCTCGGGTAAGACGCCCAGCGGTTGGACCACCGGTTTCACTGGAGCGATTACAGCCGAAGAGAGAGCCTCCGTAGTCGATTCCCTCGGCGCCCGGCATGCGGACGTCGTCGAACCAGCCACCGGTTATGCGGTCGGAACCATCGCACGCGATTTCCGGGACGGCCTCACCAAGATCGGCCTCTTCGGTACCGCCACGGTGAGATCGCTGCCGGACAACCTCAATTGGCTGCGCAACCAGGCCTACGCTGTGGCCACCAACTGGAGTCACCGTTTTGGCAATGACACCTACTCTTTCAGCGGTTGGTTCGGTGGCAGCCATGTAACCGGCTCCGAAGCGGCCATTGCTCTCACACAGCGGTCTTCCGCCCGGTTCTATCAGCGGCCCGACAACGACCATGTCACCTACGATCCGACGCGCACCTCGTTGACCGGGTACGCGGGTCAACTATCGATCGGCAAGCACGCAGGCAACTGGCGGTTCTCGGGTGGTCTCGATACGCGCTCGCCGGGATACGAGGTGAACGACCTCGGCTTCCAGCGCGATGCCGATCGCACTATCCAGTGGTCCTGGCTCAGCCGTCGCTGGCTCCAGCCAGGCAAGGTATTCCGCCGGTTCCAAGTGAACTTCAATCAGTGGTCGGTCTTCAACTACGGGTGGGACAACACCGGTTTCGGTCTCAACCTCAACTCCAACTTCACGCTGAAGAACTACTGGGGCGGGTTCTTCGGTGCGAACCGGGAGTTGGGCGCACTTTCCACCGGCGCCTTGCGCGGTGGCCCTGCGATCCTGCGGCCTGCCGGATTCAACACGTGGATCGGTTTCTTCTCGGATGAACGCAAGCCAATCCGGCTGTTCGCCAACGGCTGGGTCTATACGGAGGACGAGAGTGACGGCTGGGCATACGGCTTGTCGACCACCATTTCGTGGCGCGCGGCCAGCAACCTGTTCTTGAGCGTCTCGCCCAACATGAACCGGCAGCACGATGCCTGGCAATACTTGCGCACGGCCGATGCCCTGGGACAGACACAGTACATGTTCGGCCAGCTGGCACAAACGACTGTCTCGTCCAGGTTCCGGAGCAACCTGACATTCACCCCGACGTTGTCGTTGCAGCTCTACTGGGAGCCGTTTGTCTCCTCGGGCAACTACGTAGCGTACGAGCGCGTGATCAACCCGCGTGCAGATCACTTCAACGACCGCTTTGAGGTGTTTGCGGACGAGCAAGTCATCGAGGACGACGGTAACATCGCCATCGACATCGATGGCAACGGCGAAGCGGATGTCGCATTAGGCAATCCGAACTTCACCTTTCTCTCGTTCCGATCGAACGCCGTGCTGCGGTGGGAGTACCGACCCGGATCGACTCTTTTCCTGGTATGGCAGCACGGACGCACCGGCTTCAGCAACAACGGCGAGTTCAACCTCGGACAAGGTGTCAGCGACTTGGTCAACGCCGAATCGGCGAACATGTTCGTCGTCAAGTTCACCTACTGGCTGGGACGATAGTTCCCAAGGTCAAGAGTAGACGAAGCGAAGCGAGAAGTGGACGAGGGGTGCTCAGACGCCCCTCGTCTCTTTTTTGCCCAATCTCTGGGGGTATTTGCCTCGGAGCGCACTGCCGCATCACAGCTCCAAC
>CBDUZY010000443.1:0-3385 GCA_965371825.1 uncultured bacterium | reverse complement strand
TCGCCGTGTAAGCCGAATCCGTATCCGTAATCCGGCGACAGCGGCTTTGGCGTCCAGAGCTTCTCGGTCATCTCGGCGCTCAGCAGCTTGTGGTTTCGCATGGCGATGTCGAACTTCAGCAGGTCCTCGACCGTCGAGAATCCCCCGCCCGCAGGTCCCCCACTGACCGTGTGCTTGAAGATGTTGTTCGTCCAATACGCGTGGCCCTCGGCATCCTGTTCCTTCGAGTATCCGATCGCCAGATTCGGAATCGGCTGGTCCATGGCGTAGCTGTCGCTATTCACCATGCCCGCGGGTTTGTAGATGTGCTGCCGAACGTACTCGAAGTAGCTCTGCCCGGTGACCTTTTCGATAACCGCACCCACAAGCATGAAACCGGCGTTGCTGTAGGACCAATCCGTACCGGGCTCGAAGGTGAGCGTCATGTCGGCGTAGAGCGGCTTGTAGTCGTCGACCGTTCGGTAGAGCAGTCGCGACGAGTTCCAGAACTTGTCGTTGAAGAAGTCACCGAGCCCCGACGTGTGCGTCAGTAGATGCTCGATCGTCACCTTGTCGGTTATCTCGCGCGGCAGCCAGTCCGTACTGAGGTACTTGCTGATCGGGTCGTCGAAGGAGAGCTTGCCTCGTTCGACAAGCTGAGCAGCCGCGACGGCCGTGAACATTTTGTTCATCGACCCGAGATTGAACTTGGTGTCAATCTTGTTGGGAACGTCGAACCGCTTGCTGGCCCTACCGTACGCCCGCTTGAACAGGGGCTTGCCGTCCTTCGCGAGCAGGACCGTTCCGGAAAACACGTCAGCTTTGGCCATACGATCGAGGAAGGTCTCGAGACGCGAGACCAATTCCGTTTCGGTGATCTTCGCGGCCGGTGGAAGATCGCTCGGCGGGCGCGCCGGACTGAACCGCAAACTGACCAGCCGGTGCGGCGGATCGGGCTCGACGGACGCCACGATCGCCTCCCAAGACTCTCTCAACCGGTTCTTGAGTATCACGACGACCTCGGTGTCGGGACGCGGCGGGGTGTAATTGCGCACAGCGTGGAAATCGTACCCGCCGCTGCTCGCGAACACGTCCGCGAAAACGGCGAGATGCTCCTCGATCGGCGCCATGTCTCGAAAACTGGGGTGGACGTTCGTCGAGATGTACTCACGAATCTGCTTCGGATCGTTGGCGTTGATCAGCTCGAGAACCTCCATCGCTCGCCGGGCAGCCGGTGTGTCCGAAAGTTCACGCGAGTCCTTGTACGGTCCGGCTGTTCGCTGGGCCAGGACCGGCGCCGGGACCGCCAGTGCCAGTAAAGCTAATGTCAAAGTCGAAGTGTGCCGAATGCGAGTCACTGCATACCTCCGTAGATTGGCCGATGTCATTCCAGCGACGGCAAAACTCTCCCGCCGGCGCCCTTCCGCGTCGCGGTTGCCCTCTTAGTAAGGACGGCCCCGAACCGGTCGACCTGTCAGAGAATCGACGGTGCGAGGCACTCGGCGATAGCAACGCCGATCAGCAAGTCATCCTTGGCGAGGAGGGAAGCACGCGCCGCCGTAGGTGAGATCACTCACCCACGACTTGTACGACGATCCGCCGGGATCGCCTCCTGGTGTCGAAATCGAGCAAGACGATCTGCTGCCACGTGCCGAGCTGCATCCGCTTGTCGACGAAGGGCACGGTAAGGCTGGGACCGAGAAGCGACGCCCGGACGTGGGAGTGACCGTTGTCGTCGTGCCAGGTCTCCTCGTGCAGGTAGCGGCCGTCTTCCGGGGCGATGCCCTCGAAAGCGGCCTTCAGATCGTGGTTGACCAGGCCGGGCTCGAACTCGGTCGTCGTTATCCCAGCCGTCGAGCCGACGACGAAGATGGTGGCTATTCCACCAGAAATCTCGCCCGATTCGAGGCAGGCCGTCACGCGGTCGGTCAGGTTGAGAACCTGGTTGTTGCCGTGGCTGTCGATCTCGAATTCGTGGGTCTGTACGGCCATGCCGATGAGTTTAGCCGCCGCCGCCGGTTGGGCAAACCGCGACGAACTGGCAAGCCAGCCTGCTGGGTAGTACCATACGGAAGGATGGGAACGCTCGACTACAGAACAGCCGGTGAATCGCACGGACGGGCTCTGATCGCCCTCATAGAGGGCGTCCCGGCCGGGCTCACCATCGACCTCGACCTGGTCAACGGCGAGCTCGCCCGGCGCCAGGGGGGCTATGGCCGCAGCGGGCGAATGAAGATGGAGCGCGACGAGGTCACCATCCTCTCCGGTCTGCGGGATGGCGTGACCATCGGGTCGCCGATCGCGATCGAATTGGCGAACCGCGACCACCGCATCGACGACCAGCAGGCTGGTTTACAAGTCCCGCCGGTCAACCGACCACGCCCCGGGCACGCCGACCTGGCCGGCAGCCTAAAGTGGCTCACGACCGACTGTCGCAACACGCTGGAGCGGGCTTCGGCAAGGGAAACAGCCGCACGCGTAGCCGCGGGGGCGCTCGTCCGGTGCCTTCTTAGCGAGTTTGGAATCGAGGCTCTTGGATACGTCGTGCGAATCGGCGACGTGGCAGCCGCCGTCGATTCGAGCGGGTGCCTGTCCGAGCTTCGTGACGCCCGGGACGCCAACGAGGCCTACTGCCCCGACGATGGGGCCGCCGGGCGGATGGTAGCCTTGATCCGCAAGGCCAAGGAGGACGGCGACACGCTTGGCGGAATCGTCGAAGTTCACGTGCGTGGCCATTTACCGGGCCTCGGAAACTGCGCCCGTTGGCAGGACAAGCTGGACGGGCGGCTCATGCAGGCCGTCGGCTCGATCCAGGCGATCAAGGGCGTCGAGATCGGCCTGGGATTCGGAGCGGCCAGTCACGTAGGAAGCGAGGTCCACGACGCGATCGACTTCGATGAGTCCTCGCGGGGATCGTCGACTCTCGGGTTCGTGCGCCGATCCAACAACGCCGGCGGTATTGAGGGCGGGATGACCAACGGCCAGCCGATCGTGATACGGGCGGCCATGAAACCGATCAGCACGCTGGTCAAGGGCATGGACAGCGTGAACCTCGTGTCCAAGCAGCCGGAGCGGTCGGACTACGAGAGGAGCGATATTTGCGCGGTGCCCGCGGCGAGCGTCGTCGCGGAGAACGTGGTCGCCTTCGAGATCGCCCGGGCGTTTCTCGACAAGTTCGGCGGTGACACGCTGCGTGAGGTTCGGTCGGCGTATGAGGCGTTCCTGGCCGCCGCCCGAGGGCTATGACCCCTCGCGGGGGCCTGTGGGACAGACTTTCCAGTCTGCCATTGACCGGCTGGGCAGCCGATCCCACACACGTGTGGCACGCCGACGATTGCGTGACCATGCCACGCGGTGCAATCACAATTCAGCGGCTGTGGCGGAATTGGCAGACGCGCTAGACTTA
>CBDUZY010000442.1:0-3388 GCA_965371825.1 uncultured bacterium | reverse complement strand
TTATGGTCTCGATCCACCGACCCTCGGTCGGTTCCGTGGAGCCATGTACCGTAGGTGTGGAACGTGATTAGGTATGCGCGCGGCCCGCCGGCGCATCGCACGTCGTCCGCTCCCTCACGGTCGCGGCTCGGATCGGATTCACCGGCCGCTCCCTCACGATCGCGGTTCGGATCGGATTCATCGGGCGCTCCCTCACGGTCGCGGCTCAGTTCCTCACGGTCGCGGTTCGGCACGGTTCCGGCGTAGTTCGGCGCGCCGGTGCGCTTCCTGATGGCCGTAAAGAGCGGGGCGAACACGTCCGTGTCGTAGTTGGTCGTCGTCGCGAGGCTGTCCGTCTCCATGCCCTCGAGCAAAGCGCACAGACGCTCGAGCCCCATGCCGGTGTCGACGTGCTTGGCGGGCAGCGGCGAGAGCTTCCCGTCCGCGGCCCGGTTGAACTGGATGAACACCAGGTTCCAGATTTCGATCACCCGCGGATCGCCGGCGTTGACCAGCGGTGCTCCCGATTTATCCGGCGTAAGGTCGACGTGAATCTCGCTGCACGGCCCGCACGGACCCGTCTCGCCCATCTCCCAGAAGTTGTCCTTCCTGTTGCCGGGGTGGATGTGGCTCGGGTCGATGTCCGTGGCTTTCGCCCAAAGCTGGGCCGCCTCCGAGTCGGGCTCGAGCCCCTCGGACTCGTCGCCCTCGAAGTAGGTCGCGTGGAGGCGGGACTTGTCGATGCCGAAGACGTCGGTCAGAAGCTCCCACGCCCACTCGATCGCTTCCTTCTTGAAGTAGTCGCCGAAGGACCAGTTGCCGAGCATCTCGAAGAAGGTGTGGTGGTAGGTGTCCTGGCCGACGTCGTCGAGGTCGTTGTGCTTGCCGCCCGCCCGGATGCACTTTTGCGTGTTCGCCGCCCGCTTGTACGGCCGCGAGCCAACCGCGAGGAACACGTCCTTGAACTGGTTCATGCCCGCGTTGGTGAACATGAGCGTGGGGTCGTCGTGGGGCACGACCGGCGACGAGTCCACGATCTCGTGCCCCTTCGAGCGGAAGAAATCGAGAAACTGCTGCCTTACATTACGAGATTTCATTCACCACACCTGTTCAATGACGGCTGCGAGGCTCCATGCTTCATGCGCCGGCGACCACGCCCACGAGGCATCGGTCGACACGACCGACCCGCGGAGGAGGCCAACCCGCAAACTGCCGCGTTTCTCGCTGCCCCAATCCACTAATGTAACCGGCCATCGGCAACGGTCCACCCTGTGGCGTCGAATGCCGCGTTTTGCCGATAGCATGGGCACGGCCCGGCGGGGTGTGACACGGGGTTTCAAACCGTGTTCCCGTGTTGTGACGCTCGACCGGACTGCTTGACACTGCGGCCCGGCGAGAATAGCGTCGTGGGTCGATTTAGCGCCTTTGTACGGGAGGATTTGCGATGCGAAAGCTAACTGTTTTGGGAACGTCGCTTCTGCTGCTCATGGCCTGCCTCACGGCTTGCAGGTCGAGTCAGCCGGCCAAGGATGTCGCCACCGAGCCGACCGGGGCGGCGGACAGACAGGTTCGCGCTGAACTTACACCGGAAAATAACCCGACGACCCTCGCCGGTCGTGGTGAGCCGAGCCTTGACGACCCGGTACGACCAGCCGCTTGGATCTACGTCGACGGCCTCTCCGGTCGGTTCGCCGAGCGCGAGGGTAATCCGCAACTCGAATGGGTCATAGATGATCCGGTTGGCTCGACGCCGACGTTTCGTGTCGAGAGCTATCGGCCGCTGCTGGGCACGCCACGGAACTTCAGGTACTTGCTCAAGACCGTTGACTCCGTAGACGGGTCCGAAGTCGCGTACGCGGTCGCTGCCGTGAAGAAGACCTTCGTTACCGGCCGGGAGTATCCGCTGCTCAACCCGGGAGACAACTTCGTCATCCGAAACTGGAGCACCGGCGACATCCTTCGGCGGATCGCCCCGCTCGCCCCGGGCACGTACTTGATGGCTGGAGGCGTCACCAACTCCTCCACCGGCACGGAGGCGGCCGCGGTTACGTACTTCACCGTCGGAGAGCCGTAGAGCCTGGTTGACGAGTTCCATCCGAATGTGGGACCGACTTTCTAGTCGGTCACCTTCGGAACGCGGGTTGAAAACCCGTGCCACACCTTCAGCAACAGGCTGCTAGAACAGCGTCGTCTGGTCTGCGGGTGTGGGGGCCGCCCCGGTGTTCTTGGGGCGATATGGCAAGTTGAGGTGCTCGTATGCGTACTTAGTCGCCTGGCGGCCTTGGCGGGTGCGGATGACGAAGCCGATCTGAAGCAAGTACGGTTCGACGACATCTTCGAGAGTATCACGCTCTTGTCCCATTGTGGCTGCGATGGCCTCGATGCCGGCCGGGCCGCCCTCGTAGACCTTGATGAGCGCCGTTAGGAACGCCCGATCCAGCTCGTCCAGTCCGAGCGAGTCGACCTGCTGAATCTCCAGCGCCTCCTCGACGATCCGCTTTGTCAGCACGCCGTCGCCACGGACCTGGGCGTAGTCACGTACGCGCTTCAAAAGGCGATTGGCCACGCGCGGCGTTCCGCGACTCCTTCCGGAAACCACCTCGAGCGTGCCCGGTTTCGCGGTCAGCTCGAGCTTCGCGGCCGAGCGGTGCAGTATCGTGGTGAGTTCGTCCGTCGAGTAGAAGTCGAGGTGATAGCTGTGCCCGAACCGGTCGCGCATCGCACCGCTGAGCATACCCGCCCGGGTCGTCGCCCCGATGAGCGTGAACCTCCGAAGGGCGAAATTGACCACGCGACCGCTGAGCCCGCCCTCGATCGTGAAATCGACGCGGAAGTCCTCCATCGCCGGGTAGAGGAACTCCTCGACGATCTTGGGCAGGCGGTGAACCTCGTCGATGAAGAGCACGTCACCCGTTTCGAGGTTGGTGAGCAGAGCCATCAAGTCCGCCTGCTTGGCGAGCGACGGACCAGAGGTGATCCGCGGCGGCTTTTCGGTCATCTCGCGGGCGATCACGTTGGCGAGTGTGGTCTTGCCCAGGCCCGGCGGCCCGTCGAGCAGTATGTGCTCGAGCGGTTCACCGCGCTGCCTGGCGGCGGCCATGGCGATATCGAGCTTCTCCAGCACGGCCCGCTGCCCGACCATCTCCGCAAGACGCTGCGGGCGCAGAGCGACGTCGACCGGCTCATCGCCGGACCGCCTCTCACCGGTCAGGATACGATCACGTGCCATATCGTGTCACTTGCACTTGAGCCGTGGGCTTAAGCCCGCGCGACGGTCCCCTGTCTTGCCCTCACACCGGTTGAAAACCGGTGCCACATCTGCCGCTCCCTCACGGTCGCGGTACTGATCAAGCGTCGCCGCTCCCTAACCAGGCTGTCGGAATAACTTCGGAGGCCGGTGAGCTTGGTT
>CBDUZY010000441.1:0-3388 GCA_965371825.1 uncultured bacterium | reverse complement strand
TCCAGGTCCCGCACCGATTCGTCGGGAGTTGCAGCCGTGGCAGAAATCAGCAGCCGACCGAGGCGCGCCATATCTTCGACTGTCACGTAGATTGCTCGCTTGGTCGTGTCATGCTACTTTCGACCAAGCTTCCTCATTCCAATCTAGCTCCTGGACGAGGAGTCGGTGGCACCGACGGAAGAGCCTCCTGGATTGCCCTAGTCACGATCGACAGTCTGGGCATTACTTGATGGAGACGCCCTTCCATGTGCTCGTGGGCGCGACGTGCTCGGGCGCGCGCAGACTTCAGCGCCTCATACTCCTCAGTCATCGCATCGTGCTCAGCGATCATCTTCGCGAGTATCTCGGCGTGCTCGCGCAGAGCATCTCCGCCTTCAACGATGAACGCACGCACGCGTTCGAGATCATCCAAGACGGCCTGGTATTTCCCCTGCCAATGGCTGATGTCCTCAAGCCACATGGCATGTTCCTCGGCGCTTGTGAGCCCAACATGACGCGGCTTGGCTAGAGCGGCCGGAGTAGAACCTCCTATGCGGTGACCGCCTGTAAGGTAATTGGATTCCTCGATCCTGCGGTCGATTTCTTCTTGCCGTAGAATATCCAGGCGATGCTCGGCAGTCGCCGGCCCACATGTGTGTTTCGAAGCAATCATGGTGATTCTCCTAAGTTGTGCGCGTGTTCACGCGCTTCGACCACGAGTATCCGTAGTCGCGTTCTAGACAGTCCCTACCTCACGGGAAGATCCCGCGCTCTTGGTACGCTTTCTCCAGCCGTGACAGAGCAATGACATACGCGGCCGTTCGCCAATCCGTGTTCAGCTCTGCGGCCTTGTCGCGAACGCGCTCGTAAGCATCTGCTATCTTCTTGCGTAGCTTGGAGTCCACCTCCTTCAGATCCCAGCATTCACTGCGCTTGTTCTGGAGCCACTCGAAGTAGCTGACAATCACGCCGCCCGAGTTGCATAGAACGTCGGGAATCACATCGATTCCACGCTCCTGCAGGATGGCATCGCCACCGGGATCCGTGGGGCCGTTGGCACCTTCCGCTACGAGCCTGACCTTGAGCCACGGCGCCGTCTCGGCAGTAATCTGGTTCTCGAGTGCGGCCGGAATGAAAATGTCCGCCTTGGTGCGCAGGAACTCAATATGATCCGCGGATCTGCCACCTGCATACTTGAACACGCCACCGTGAATCTTGACGTATTCGAGGAGGTCATCGGGATCGAGCCCCTCCTCGTTGCGTACGCCCCCCGTGACGTCTTCCACGGCAACCAGCTTCGCTCCAAGGTCCGTCAGCAACCGCGAGGTCCACGATCCGACGTTCCCGAAGCCTTGAACGATGAAAGTGGCGCCGTCTAAGGAGACTCCGTGGTCCTCAGCCCACTTCTGAATGGTGAAGACCACACCTTGTCCCGTGGCCTTGTCTCGTCCAAGACTGCCCCCGGCTGCAACCGGCTTCCCGGTGACGACGTGGATATTGCGCTGCCTCTCATGGGGTGGGAGCGTTGACAGATACGTATCTAGGATCCACGCCATGATTTGGGCATTTGTGTTTACATCGGGGGCGGGAATGTCGTATTCTGCGCCGATGTTGTCTCCAAGAGCGAAAGCAAAGCGTCGTGTAATGTGTTCTAACTCGGTCGGCGAGTATTTGGTGGGATCAAGCTGAAGCCCTCCTTTCGCCCCACCGAAGGGGATTCCCACAAGTGCCGACTTCCAGGTCATCCAGGCGGCCAGGGCGCGGACCTCATCCCGGTTGACCTGCGGATGGTAGCGTAGGCCTCCCTTAAACGGTCCCAGCGTGTTGTTGTGTTGGATGCGGTAGCCGGTGAACATCTCGATATGACCGTCGGTCATCTTTACTGGGAAATGGACCACGACCTCGTTTTGGGTTGTCGCGAGGATTTTCGCAATATCCGGATCGAGGCGCATCCGCTCCGCCGCCTTATCGAACTGCGTGATAACGTTCGCGTACACGCTCTTTCGCATCTTGGATTCAGGCGGTTGGGCCAGTGGTGCGGTCGTTTCGGCTATGGGTGAGTCAACCCCTCGCCGATCATGGACGACACCCTCGCGACCGCGGCCATTTCCGCCTTTATCGGGGGCATCTTTTGCCACAAGTTTAGTGCTCACAACCGTTTCTCCTTCTTCTCGTTCCGTCGCGCGGAACGCGAGTGTCTCACTGGGCAAGTCCTCGGTCTAACGACCCCTACTCAAACTCCTCACACTGCCACACGCCGCCAGCAGGCTTCGGGAACGTGCAGGTCTCACGGTGTGCGCAGGTGGAGCAGAGCCCCAGGTACTTCTCTCCGTCGGCGAACGCTTTTTGGTCGAGCACTTCCTCGTGACAAACAACGGCCAGCGCCGGCTTGTCTTCCTCCCCGTCGAACTCCTCGCAGAAGTGCACTGGGCGATCTTCACTGCGAGGGAACGTGCAGGTGCTGTCATGCCGACAGGTCGAGCATAGACCGAGGTACTTGGGCTGCTCGCCGCCTGGGTGACGTTCGTCGCTTGTCGAACCCAGCATTCTCACTTTCGGTCGATGCGGTTTCGCCCCCGTCTTCTGATGTGGTTGGGCTGCGTTCATGATGCACCTTCTAAACTGTCTCGTTGGCCATGACATCGTCGTTCGGCCGGCTCCTACCGACCGCTTCGTAGGACACAAGAGCAAGAGGTATGCCGCGGAAAATCGCACTCGAACCGGTGCACCCAGCGAGCTGCGCTCCGGCTGGGTGCGGCGCGTAAGTGCTTGTATGACAAGTACTTACGAGCGCTTCGGGTGAGCTCTGTCGTTACGCACAGCCCTTCCCCAACGGCAGGCTGGTCACGCGCCGCGCGAGCAGGATAGAACCACCCCGGTAAGAAACGTACCGGTTCAGACAGGGCCGCGGTACGGGATTAATCGGTTAGGGGTTCGAGGCTGTCGCGCTGCAGCTTATCGCGGAGGGTCTTGCGGCTTATGTCCAATATCTGGGCCGCTCGCGTTTTGTTTCCGCTTACGCTGGCGAGCACCTTGCGGATGTGGTCCGCTTCAGCCTCGGCCAAGGTGCGCTCGACTTCCCTTCCGCCTTGAACCGAGAACCGCATGAGGGATGGGAGATCTGATACATCAATGCTGCTGCCTTCGTTCAGAACGACAAGCCGCTGAATAAGGTTCTGCAACTCGCGGACGTTACCCGGCCAACGGTAGCTGCGCAGAACCTGAAGCACGCGATCTGAGAACTGTAGGGAAGGTTTGTCCGCCTGTTGGGCAAACTTCGAGGTGAAGTACCGGAGGAGGAGCAGCACGTCGTCGTCGCGTTCACGCAACGGTGGGATGTCGATGGTCAGGACGTTGAGTCGGAAGAACAAGTCGTCACGGAAGGCCTCCTTCTTTACGAGGCCTGCTA
>CBDUZY010000440.1:0-3391 GCA_965371825.1 uncultured bacterium | reverse complement strand
TGCCGCCCTGGCCGACCGGCTTAATCCCCGCGGTTCGTACGATCGTGCCCGTGGGGACCAGGTAGATCTCGACGCGGCGGTTCTGGCTGGCGCCGCTTTCGGTCGAGTTGTCCGCAATCGGGCGATACTCACCGCAACCCATCACGCCGACCCGCTCGGGGCTGTAGTTGTTCTGAAGCAGCACGTTCCCGACGGCGATCGCCCTGTGGGAGGAAAGGTGCCAGTTGGTCGGGTGCTTCTGGCGCGTGCTAGCCCGCTGGATCGGTCGGTTGTCGGTGTGGCCCACAACGATCACCTCGAAGTCAACCGCAGCCGGCGACTTGAGAACGTTGCTAAACACCCGCAGTCCCTCAAGCGACGCCGGTTTAACCTCGTCGCTGCCGAGCGGGAACAGTAGGTCTCCGCGCCATTTCATTGTCCCGCGCGCCGCGTCATAGGTGACTTCACTGGGGTGGCCGTCGGCGAAGCGTTTCAGTGCACTATCTAGCTGTGCGGGCAGCTTCGGAGCCGAAATGTCGGCGAAAGTCTGGCGGCCCTGCATGTCCTCGAGGGCACCCTGTGCGGTGCGGCGCATCTCGTCCAGCAGATCGTTCTCCGATCGCAGGTTCGTGAGTAGCTCGCCTTGCGTATCAAACTCGCGATCGAACGATGCCACTTTGGTCCGCAGGTTGTCGTTGACACTACGCTCGTCGAACAGCTCCTGTTGGAGGGATTCCTTCTCGGCACGTAGCGTTCGGTTAGCCGCCTTCACCCGTCGGTGATCGTCGAGCGAAACGCATCCGACCGCGGAAATCAACAAAACCGCACCCAATACACCGCCAAGAATACGACTGCCGCCACGCATCACATGCCTCCTTTACTCGTGAACCGCACGTGTCCGCCGGCGCCACGCCGGACGGGCACACAAACTCACTGTTGAAGATGTTCGACCGTTCCCTTGGACCGGCGCCCCGGGGGCGCCGCCGCGACCGTTTCACCGAAGCCCGTTTCGGCGATGTCTACTTGGCCCGCTTGGCGACGAAGTACGTTGCCGCGGTCGCTATCACGCCGGCCAACACCGCGCCGCCGGCGAAGATCGCCAGGTTCGAATAGATCGACTTGAGTATCGCCGGCACGCTGCCGCGCACAAGCGCAGCCGCCCCGAGCCCGGCGAACCACATGATAACGACCGAGACCGCCAAAGCCGCCGTCAGACCGGACGAGACCGCGTCCGGTGCATGCTCGACGACCTCTCGGACCACCGTCCGAGGTTCGCCGGCCGTTTCTCCTGCGGATTCCTCTTCCGCCTCGAGTGCTTCCTCACCCTCGCCCTCGGTAAGGCCTTCGTCGAGCCCGGCGCGGGTGTCCTCGCCGGCTTCGCCCGCTCCCTCGGCCTTTGCCTCTCCGTCCTCAGCCTCGTCGCCCGTATAAATCTCCTCGAGCAATTCGGCGCCGAGTGAGGTGTCGTCACTTTCCCGCGTGAGGTCCAGAATGCCCGATCCGCTGCCCGCGCCCTCGATACCCAAACCGGCGACGTCGGTGATAGCGGTCTGGGCGAGGGGGTCCACCTCGTCGTCGAGGTCATCGTCGTCGAAGACGTTAATGCCGACCGAAGGCACGGCGCTACCGCTCTTGGCCGCTTCATCGGCGAGATCGCCTGTTGCGGTATCGGCGGCATCGGTGCCGTCCAACGCAAGCATGTCGTTGGCGGACGGCATGAGATCCACGCCCGAGTCTTCAGCCGGTTCAAGGATGATCTCGCCCGTCGCCGAGGCACCTGCCGACATTCCTGCGGCTGATCCGTCCGCCAAGGACTCAACCGTAGCCGGCGCAGCGCTACCCGCTATGCTTTCAACATCGCTGGCCTTGTAGGTTACGGACCCGGCGTCGCGGAATTCGCGGAGCTTGCCTTCGCGAACCAGACCTTTCAACTCGTCTTCCGTCTTACCCAGTCGCTCAGCAGCTTCCTGTGCGGAGTAGAACGTCTTGGCCATAGAGATTAAGCCTCGCTTCGGTCGAATCTCGACCCGTCGGCGCTACGGCGCCGCTTCTTCACTGGACTGAAGTCGGTACTGTCTTTGCTCTTCCACCATCCGCTCCACGACCTCCGGTGGGAGGTCGCAGATGTTGTGATTCTCGAGGTAGCGATCATATCGCCACGTTCTCGAAGCAACCAGCCTGAGGCACCCCTTCTGGGACAGGTACTCATACGCCCAGATCGTCATGGCGTCGGTGTCCACGACGTAGGCACCGTAGGTGCCCTTCGATAGCTGTCCCGAGAAGGCGAACACGCCCCGAGCCCCCGCACTCGTCGTGGACTCACCGAACGCCACCCCATCGAAACCGGGTCCGTCGGAACGGACCACAAGGGCTACCGCGATGACGACCAGGCTCGTCGCGATCACCCAGTAAACCGGGTGAGGCGGCGCCCGACGGCCGTATGCCTCCGCCCCGGAATCGGAAACGGGCTCCGTAGCTGTGATTTTGGCTACCTCCGGTACGCTAGAAAAACGGGCATGCCGCCGGGGGGGCCGTCGCGACCGAGCGGCTCCTACCGCCCTCTCCACGGATTATACCAATCTCGCCTGGGGCTGCAAGTACCTCACATCCGCCTACTCCGTGTGCCGGCGAATGGCCGGACCGGACCGCGAAAGCCGGCGACGTCGGGCATGGATTGCCTTGGTTTCTCGGCCGTTTGGGCGTATCCTGCGCCCCCAATGGACCAGAAACGGATCGAAAAAGCCGTACGAGAGATTCTGATCGCGGTCGGCGAGGACCCGGACCGGGAGGGGTTGCGGGGAACTCCCCGGCGTGTGGCCCGGATGTACGAGGAGCTGCTCGGTGGTTTGACGGATGATCCAGCCGAGCACCTGTCCGCCAGCTTCACGGAGTCCTACGACGAGTTGGTGGTCCTTCGCGATATATCTTTCAACTCGATGTGCGAGCACCACCTGATGCCCTTCGAGGGACACGCCCACGTGGCCTATCTACCGGACGGCCAGGTCGTCGGTATCTCCAAGATCGCTCGGGTAATCGATGCCTTCGCCCGACGGCCGCAAGTCCAGGAGCGACTGACTCTGCAGATCGCCAACCTGTTGATGGACACGCTCGAGGCCAAGGGCGTCGCCGTCGTCATTCGCGCCGTCCACACGTGCATGACCTGCCGTGGCATCAGGAAGCCGGGAAGCACGATGGTAACCTCGGCAATGCTCGGTCGTTGTAAGAGCGACGCCCGCACCCGAGGCGAAGTGTTGGCTTTGCTTCACGAGTGACCCAATGCGATTACCTCCCGCCGACGTGACGGTTGTACACGACGTCCGCGCGTCTCGGGCGACGGCCGGCATTCGAGTAAAGGGCTGCGGGGGCCGCATAACACCACACTGATTCGGGTCCGTGACATTTGCGGCGGCCG
>CBDUZY010000439.1:0-3392 GCA_965371825.1 uncultured bacterium | reverse complement strand
CTGCGATTCAGACGTAAGGAAGGCCGCGGGGGCTGTGCCAGCCCCACCGCGGCGGCAGCGGGTACCAGCGCGACGGTGGAGTCCGCGTTTTCAACAATGGGGCGACTTGCAGTAGGGCAGGCGTCGAACGCCGGTGCGTAGAACCAGGCGGCCGGGCGCGAGGTTGCAGGAGTTGTGGGGGATGTTCCGTAGCGGAATGTTGCCAAGCGTGGGAACAAAGTCGCGTCAAAACCGGCCGCTGATTCGCCGTGGAAACCGCGTGGAGTCGCTGCGCACGGCTCGTATGTGCCTGAGGTAGTGGCCCGATTCGGATTCCCGAGTGGGGTCGGAAGTTCCCGCGATCGGGGCAGTAGCCCTGGAATCGATGACAGAGCGAAAAGTCAGGGGTGAGGTATCACCGCGTGCCGCGGACGGCTTCGCAGCAGAAGCTGCGTAGGGCGAGTGGGCCTCTCTACCACGACTCTCTCCGTGTTCGTTGGGTCGGGCTAATCCTGCCAGTTTCGATGCTTTGCGGCACGAGAAGTTTGGCGCCAGACGCGATTCGATGGGCATCTCCCAGCGAGCGAAGAAAGAAGGAAACGGAGGAGGGGACGGTGGAGAGGTATCTCGGCCTTTCGAAGTAGAGGGAAGGAAATATAGGTGCGGTCCCCCGACTCGATGTTACCGCGCGCATCGAACACGTTGGTCCCAGCAGTAAGTCGGACGGGCGCCGAGAGACAGGGGGGTGGGATCAGGAGACCGAAACTTCTTGCTGCAAACGTCGAGTCTTTGCCAGAGCTTTGCGGCGAGCCTTGCCTTCCAAGCTGAGTGTCAACTCCGTGTGCTCCAGCAAAGTGAAGTAGCCGAAGTACTGTTGCCGATAGATGATCACCCGGTCCCCGTCGGGTAACAAGCGACGTGTGGTCTCGCGAGTACGGCGGTTCAACTCCTCGTGGCCGTGCTGCAGCAGATGGATCTGCAAGAGGCTGTACGTCAGTGCAACGAACACCGTCTGGCTCACCAGAAGACTCCAGGCCGTCGAATGGAACCGCGTCAAATCCCAGAAGCATTTCACTTGACGATGAAGCTCTTCGATATCTGTACGCAGCCCGTAGAGGTCACGCCCCTCCTTGGCTAGTAAACGCGGATTGGTGCTTACCAACAACCAATCCTTTTCGTGGCCATCGGCATAGCAGTCCTTGGAGTACACGCCCGTGAGAGGAACAGGGCAGTCGGTCCAACTCGTCAGTCCGGGGACTTTCGTGATCAGCGTCCGCAGACGCACCTTGCTGGGATCCGGCGGATCGCGACGCTCGGCTTCCTCGCGGTTTTTGGCTAACGTTTTTTGCCGAGCCTCTTCTCGCTTCGCGGCGGTAGGATGCTTTGGCCGAGATGGCTTCAGCGGTTCGCGACCAGTCCGCTGGTACTCCTCCCACGTCACATCGAGCTTCACCACACCTCGAACATCTTCGAGGATCTCCATGTTCTTGCGGACGGGGATCACGCTGTCGATGCCGTACTCATTTTTAACTCGCCCCATCTGGGGACCGTTGATGAAACCTCGATCCAAGATCAGGATTTTCATCACGCCGCGCCCGACTGCGCCAATAAACGTGTCTACCAATTGCCAGAGGGCTGGAGCTTCTGATTGATCGCCTTCCAGTACGCGCACACCAGCCACCACGAATCGCTCGCCGGAACGATCGCAATGCAGAAGAAAAACGGCCCGATAGCAGCGCCGCCACTGGCAGCGATCTCGTTCGGCCTTGGTCATCTTTTTCTTCTCACTTTTGCTCACCGGATGATTGTGCTCGTCAAACAATAGCCGCTTGGAGCCTTCGTAGTTCTTGTTATCCGGAACGAACAGATAGGAACCATCACCGATGAAAATACCTTCCTCGTCGTAGGCTCCCAGTTCGCCGTAAAGCTTGGCCACATGGTGGTTGTACCAGTATTCGAGTTTTTCTGAGTCGGTCTGCTTCGCTAGTTTGCGAAGATAGTCCTGGTCGCAGGGAGTGGAACGTGGTCCGAGGTTACGTCCATTGAATCCGGCACACCAGATGGACATGTCGCCTGTCTTGGGATCAACCTCTCGTCGCGCGACATCCGGGCCCAACGCGTCGATTAACCCGCCCGAGCGGACAATCAAAGGATAGCTGTGAAAACTGTGGGAACCGTGCAATCGCAACGACAATTGACTGGAAACGTACATCCACAGCGGCACGTGGTGTCGTTGACGGGGTGAGGGGTAGTGGCGAGCCAGTTTCTCGACGACGCCTTTGTCGAAGAGAAATTGAAAGAACTTCGTCTCGGCGACATCCGAAGCCAGTTCGATATAGTCGAACCGCCCTTCTCGAAATTCATCGATGATGTAGGGCTTGTTGTTTTCGAAGACGACCAAATCCATGAGCTAGGCCTCCGTGCACGAGGGACAGTCTGGACCCTTAACGCTTACGCTTGGATGGAGCTGCCTGCTTTCGCAGGACGTCGAACTTTGGTTTTCCTTGTCGGACCCGCTCGGCCTCAATGAGGTCTACCAGCTTCAGCATCTGACGCTGCAGTTTCACCAACTGGGCGCGCGCCTGCCGGAAGCGTCGATAGGCTTGCGTGCCTTGCTTGAACGTTTCGAGTTGTTCGGGTTGAGGTGTGATGTTCTGAGTTCGCGAACCGCCGCGGTAGGAGAGCACCTCGGTATGATGCAGATGGCCCTCGCTACAACGACAATTTGGTTTTCCGCAACGCCGCTTGAGTGTGTAGACGGAACCGGGCAAGAGCGGATCTCGTTCGAGGAAGATTTCCTGGAGTTGCCGGATGCTCTGAGCGACGTCAAGCAACTGTGCGCGGAGGGAACTGAGCGACTTGGACACGGCGGACCTTTGCATGGCGAGTAGTGCACATCTGTATTCTATTATACATATCTGACTACAGATTTCAAGGGGTAGTGCGAAAAAAAATTCTGCGGGGCAGAAAAGGCGCGGGGAGCCGACTAACGGGAGCCGGGATGCAAGAATCGTCGCGGTGACGCGCAGACGGCCGCAGGAGCGGCTACGGCGTCTATATGCTGGACGAGGTCGCGTGCCTGGCGTGGAAGCTCACCAGCGGCATCCTGTGCGGTCGCCGTGCGCCCGCCCCTTACGTCTGAATCGCAGAGGCTGGCTGTATACCGTGGCTCGCAACAGCCTGCGCAACTTTCTGAGTTCAGCCGCGCGGCGAGAGACGGGCGCCGGGGACACGAACTTCCAAAAGCTTCTGGAGCAGCTTCCTGATGGGACCGAGGACTCCAAGGTCTGGGAGAGAGAGTATGAGAGGCATTTGTTGATCGTCGTGGGGGAACAGATCACAGGCGTGTTCACGGAAACGACCTGGCAGGCGTTTTGGCAAACTGCCGTGGAAGCGAAAAACGGGAAAGAAGT
>CBDUZY010000438.1:0-3401 GCA_965371825.1 uncultured bacterium | reverse complement strand
AATTCAGCATGACGTCGAGGAGATGGAGAGCGAGAAGCGCAACTCCGGTCGCGATCTCTCCGCCGACATAAAGCAGCAGAGGGCCCGGTTCAAGACAACGATGCGGCGACTGTACTCTACGCTGACGCCCTGGGAGACTGTTCTGGTGGCGCGGCATCCGAGGCGCCCGCTTTCGACCGACTACCTCAAGACGGTCTTCCGCGACTTCTGCGAGCTTCACGGGGACCGCGGTTTCAGTGACGACCTCGCAATGATCACCGGGTTCGCCCGGGTCGGCGGCCACAAAGTCATGTTCGTCGGTCACAACAAGGGCAAGGACATCAAGGAACGGGTTGCCTGCAACTTCGGGTGCGCCCATCCGGAGGGTTATCGCAAGGCGCTTCTCAAGATGCGGCTTGCGGAGAAGTACGGCATCCCAGTGGTTTGCCTGATCGATACGCAGGGCGCTTATCCGGGCATCGGGGCGGAGGAGCGCGGGATCTCGCAGGCGATCGCGGTCAATCTCATGGAGATGTCGCGGCTACGAACGCCGATCGTCAGCGTCGTAATCGGCGAGGGCGGTAGCGGCGGTGCCCTTGGCATCGGGGTCGCGGACCGGGTGGCCATGTTCCAGCACTCGTTCTACTCGGTTATCTCGCCCGAGGGGTGCGCGGCGATTCTCTGGAAGACGGCTGATAAGCGCAAGCACGCGGCGGAAGCCCTTCGTCTGACGTCTCGCGAGCTTACCAAGCTCGACCTGGTCGACGATGTCCTCACCGAGCCGCTAGGCGGGGCCCACCGTGACCCGGAGGCCGCAGCCGCCAGCCTCGAAAAGTACTTGAACAACACACTCGACGCCCTCAAACGAAAGACGATCGACGCGCTGGTCAATCGGCGGTGGGAGCGTATTCGTAATCTCGGGGCGTTTTACGACGAACCCAGCGTGATTCGGGCGGAAACACACCGGCAGCCGACGCGGCGGTCCAACGCCCGGGCAACACGCATGGGCAATCGTTTCTCGCGTGCCAAGACCGTGAAGGTCTAACGACTTCTGTATTTCATTGTGGCGGCGATTTTACAGGCGCCGGATGTACGTCTCTCGTTGGGGGTTCTTCACGTGACCGGCGCCGCGACCATCTCTCTTGGCAGGTCAGTGGAGGGACGTCGAATCCTGGGGCACGTTCGAAGCGGGCCCGAAGATCGGACGATCCTCGTTTTCGGAGGCTTTCACGGAGATGAACCGAAGAGCGTCTTCGTCGCCGCCGAACTGATCGAGTTGCTGCGATCCGACGCGGAGGTGGGCAAGAAGGCACGCTGGGTCGTGGTGCCAATCGTCAACCCCGACGGGTACGAACGGCGGAAGCGCCGGAACGCGAATGCCGTCGACCTCAATCGCAACTTTCCTACGCGCAACTGGGCCGCGGGATCGCGAAGGAGCCGGATGTTCGGTGGAGCGGGTCCCGCGAGCGAGCCCGAAACGCGTGCGGTGATCGCCGCGGTGGAGCGATTCTCGCCCGCGCGGATCGTCACGATCCACTCGATCGGTAAAGCCCGACATTGCAACAACTATGACGGACCGGCTCGCAACATGGCGAAAAGGATGAGCGGTTTCAATGGATACCCAGTCACGTCGTCGATCGGTTACGCGACGCCGGGCAGCTTCGGAACCTGGGCCGGTGTGGAACGCGGAATCCCGACCGTCACACTCGAACTGCCTTCGCTGCACTCTCCCAAACGAAGCTGGGAAGACAATCGGGCCGCACTGCTCGGTTGTGCCTAACCGGCCGGTCACGTAGCCTGTATCGGGTTCAGCAGTCAACCAAAACCGGCTATGGAGCATCAAGTGTCCGTCGGCGCGCAATCCGAGGAACGGCAGCAAAGGCGCGCCGAATTCCGCAACGTCATCACCATCGCTGTTCCGGTCGTGATCACGACCGGTTCGCGGGCGTTCATGGATATCGCCGATTACGTGATGATCTCCCATCTGCCGACTGACGACGCTCAGGCGGCCATCCTGCCCGCCCAGATCCTCATGTGGACCTACATCGTGATCGGCATGGGCATAGTGTCCATGGTCAACACGTACGCGTCGCAGCTTCTCGGGAAGGGGCAGCCTCGCGAGTGCAGCGCGTACGCGTGGCAATCGATCTACCTTGGCGCGGCGTTCGCCGTGCCCGTCGTGGTTTTGATACCGGCAGTGCCTTCCATCGTCACCGCGGTGGGTCACGAGGCGGGCGTGCAGGCGTCGGAGATCGCGTACCTACAGGTAGCTCTCCTCACCGCGGGACCAACGGTCGCGGCAATGGGGATCGGGTGGTTTTTCATCGGCATCCATCGCCCACTCGTGACCATGTGGTCGGCGATCGAGGCGAACGTCGTCAACGGCGCGGTCAGTGTCGTGCTCATTTTCGGTTACCTTGGCTTTGAGCCGATGGGAATCGCCGGGGCGGCGTGGGGGACCTTCTCGGCTGTCTGCTACCGCACGGTCCGCTTGACGGTCACACTCGTGCTCCCGTCGATCGACGCCACCTATGGTTCGCGAGCGTCGTGGCGTCCGTCGCTTGTGCGATTGAAGAGGCTCATACGGTTTGGCACGCCATTCGGGTTGCAGATGGCGTCCGAGGTGGCGGTGTGGGCGATCTTCGTGAACGTGTTGATCGGACGGACGTTCGGCAAGGCCGAGTTGATCGCCACCAACACCGCGTGGCAATTCATGCGTGTGGCGTTCTTGCCCATGATCGGCGTGGGGCAGGCGCTTACCGCACTTGTCGGCAAGTCGATCGGGGCCGGCGATCCGCAGCGGGCGATACGAGAGGCCCGTTACGCAACGCTCCTGACTTGGGGCTACCTCGGACCGCTGTCGGTGGCATACGCACTGTTCGGGGCTGAGCTTATCGCCCTTCTGAACGATGACCCCGCCGTGGTGCGAACCGGACGGTTGGTCATGATCTGCGCGGCTGTCTTCCAGGTATTCGACGCCGTGGGCATCACCTACAGCTCGGCCCTTCGTGGGGCGGGCGATACTTTCATCCCCGCGGTGTTCTTCGTGGTCAGCACATGGGTTATCATCATAGGTGGCGGATGGTGGATGATCGCCGTCTATCCCGAGCTCGGCAGCCTCGGTCCCTGGCTCGCGGCGTCGGTGCTGATCGCCGTGACGGCGCTGTTCCTATGGTGCAGATGGCGCGGACGATCGTGGATGACAATCGACATCTTCAACCATTGAGCATACTCCCGGACCGTGAGCGAGGGCGTGTGAAGAAACGAGAATCACGAATTACGAACTGCGGAGCGCGCAGCGCGAGAGGATCGGCAGGATGGGCCAATCCGTGTGGCGGTTTGATCCCGGAGTGCATAGGACATCGTTCCAATGAACAAGGCGCGTGACCCGCTGCGTTTGGCGGCGCTCATATCCGGCGGTG
>CBDUZY010000437.1:0-3402 GCA_965371825.1 uncultured bacterium | reverse complement strand
GTGATCGACGCAAGCACCCGCTCTCCCGCTCGCCGGGACCGCACATAGATGTTGCGTCGAGTAGCCCGGGGGAATCGCACCCCCAGGCCCTCACGGAACCGGACGTGAACCTCTCGGCTCATCCGGCTCTTATTGTCCAGTCGCAGGTCGGATTCCATGAGCCCATAACGCAAAAAGCTGAGGTTCTCGCTGCGCCACGCGGCCCAACCAGTGAACAGCCTTACGCTGATGGTTCCGAAATCGTTTGAACTTGCGACGCACCCAGTACACAAGACTGCGTTCCAGGCTGCGCAAGACGGGTGTTAAGGCCGAGGGATAGTATCGACCGTAGTAATTCACCCAACCACGTACGAAAGGATTGACGAACTTCGCGATCTCCTCCAGGGACTGGTTGTTACGGCGCGCACCGAACCGCCACGAACGAATCCTCGCGCGGATCGACTTGGCCGCTTTGTTGCTCACACCAGGAAGAAAACTGACGAACAGCTTGCCTCGATGGTTCTTCGCTCGACGAGGGCGAAACGTGTATCCCAGGAAGTCGAACGCCATGTGTTCATGCGTGCCGCATCGGTCATCGTCTTTGCAGTACACAATCTTGGTCTTCTCCGGATGGAGCTCCAAGCCGCATTCTGCCAGACGCTGCCGAATTGCCCCGAGCAGCTGCTCCGCCTGAGTAAGGCTGCGAGCATGCACGACAGCATCGTCGGCGTACCTTGCGAATTGAACGTCTGGGACGTTACGCCGCAGCCATTCATCAAACGCATAGTGCATGAACAGGTTCGACAACAAAGGACTGATTACAGATCCTTGCGGCGATCCTTTCGTTCGTTCTTCGAGGCTTCCGTCTTCGTGTTGAACCGGAGCTCTCAACCAGCGCTCCACGTAGAGTAGAATCCACGGGACATCGGTGTGATGTCGTACCGCTCGCATGACCAGGTCCCAATCCAGATTGTCAAAGAAGCCTTTGATATCCAAATCAATCACCCAATCTCGGCGCCAGCAGCGCTGACGCGTCACCCCCACCGCATCCAATGCCGACTTGCCGGGACGATACCCGTATGAGTCTGGATGAAAGTGGGGTTCGACGTGCGGTTCTAGCATCATCTTCACGACCATTTGTGCGATCCGGTCTGAAACGGTCGGAATGCCCAATAGTCGCGTCTGACCCGTATTCCCTTTCGGGATCTCGACGAGACGAACCGGAGGCGGGAAATAACTACCAGACGACATTCGATTCCAGAGCTTGTAGAGATTGTTCTTTAAGTTCTTCTCGAACGCCGCCAGCGATTGACCATCCACACCAGCCGCTCCGCGATTCGCCTTCACTTTCTTGTACGCGTTCCAAACGATCTGTTTTGGAATCGCATACGGCTTTGCTTTTGTCATGAACTCTTCCTTCGCAGTTGGTTCACTCCATCAGCTGGACAATCTGGCCCCTTCGCTCCACGTCCATTACAGTCGCTTCATCACTACTACAGACCAGTCCGCCCCTGTGCCTCGCATCGGTACTCAGGTCCTTGTGGGTCTTCCACTTGGACGGCTCCCTTTACATCGAGGCGACAGGTTCCCAGGTTACACACACGAGCCTGAAACGGACTCACGCCACCTTTACGCCGGACGCCACTCTGGCAGTAAGCGGATTTCTCCAGAGCTGATCCCGGGTTAACGACTACCTCCCGGTTTTGACGTCGTCCCTACGCTTTCGACGGGTCATCAGTGGTTCATTTGCATTCGTCTTTCCGTTTCGTACCTGACAAAATCGAGTCTTGCCTTTTCCGTAACGCTCACGACCATGGCTCTTAACCGCAGCCGCTTACGGTGGTTTGCAGCCTGCCTCCGCAGGCCGGCTGCGAGGGGCCTACCCTCATCTCATGCACACATTGCCTGGCGCACAGTCGTCGGCATATCGGCAGAACGCATGGCCGCGTCTTTCCAGTTCCTTGTCCAGATCGTCCAGCAGGATGTTAGACAGCAACGGTGAGAGGGGGCCGCCCTGTGGCGTGCCTTCCTGTCGTGGAGACTCCACGCCTCCGGCCATCGTCCCGGCCTGCAGATAGCGACGGATCACCGCAAGGACCCGCCGGTCTCCGACTCTCCGACCGATCCGCGACATCAGGATGTCGTGGTTGACGTTGTCGAAGAACTTCTCCAGATCCATGTCCACGACCCACCGCCGGCCACCGGACACATACTCTCGTGCCTGCAGCACGGCATGATGCGCACTGCAGCCGGGGCGGAACCCGTAGCTGTGTTCACTGAAGAAGGGATCGAAGATCGGACTCAGCACCTGATGCAGAGCTTGCTGGATCAGACGGTCCACCACCGTCGGGATGCCAAGCTTGCGCATCCCTTTGCCGTCGGGCTTCGGGATCATGACTTCCCTTACCGCCGACGGTCGGTAGCTGCCGCCGAGCAGCTCTCCTTTGATCCGAGACCATTGCTCCTTCAGGTAAGGGCGAAGGTCGCTCACCGGCATCTCGTCGACTCCGGCGGCTCCCTTGTTCCTTTCCACTCGGTGCAGGGCCTCGATCATGTTCTCGCGTTCGACCACCGCGTCCATTAGTTGCGTTGTCTCCGAGCGGAAGTCATCCCAACTCATCGCAGCAACCGACACCCCGACCCCGTACTCTCGCGGGTTCCGCCCGCTACCCTCCGAGGTGGTGCCCGGCCTCCCAGCCGAACGGTCTGTGTCTTGGTAAACCATCGAGAGTCGAGGCTCCTGCTCCATGTTCATGTTCGGGCCTTCAGCCGGATCGAACGGCCTAATATGCCCTCTGCTGACTTCTGCCGACCCATCCGGCCACCTCGCGGCGGACCGTAGCACGCAATGGCAGATCGACAGATCTCCCCGGGTAATGCGCACCCACCTTCACGCTTATGCCCGCCGCATCTACGTCGGTGCCTTCCGTACAGGTACTGGACTTTGAAGATACTCGCCTTCTCGTCCGACACCGCCGCCTCATATGCAGTTCCTGTTCGTCCGGCCAGCGCTTTGCCTTCAGCTTCCTTCAGACCTCACCTCACGGTGAGCATCCTTGCCGTTCAGCTAGCAGTTCCCCCTGTCGGGTCTGCAGAGGACTTCCACCTCCAAGTGGGTGCGCCCTGCCGGGCGCACAAGCAGAAAGCCCCGCGGCCATGCCGCGGGGCTTCTTTTGTGACATACCGCTTCGCGAAGCTATCTTGCTACGCGTGTTGTGTAATCGGTTTACGGATATGCGGCGGTCTTCCGCGGCATGGGCGTGATGGTGATGACCACGCGCCGGTTTGCCGACTGACCTTGTTCTGTATCGTTGCTCGCGACGGGCCGGTACTCGCCGAAACCGGCGGCTCCGATCCTCGCCGGGTCGATCGAATATTTCGAACTGACGTAACGGAGCACCGACTGGGCACGCGCCGACGAAA
>CBDUZY010000436.1:0-3405 GCA_965371825.1 uncultured bacterium | reverse complement strand
AGGTGGACGCACCGGACACGTCATCATAGCGCCCCGCCGCAAGGTGCTTGGCCAGGGCGGCTCTCATCTTCTTGGCGACCTCGGGATAGACGTATGACCGGTTGAGCGAGTTAATGACGGCCTCGATTGCCTTCGCCCGCGCTTCGGCATCGAGTGGTGTGCGATCCTCGGTTAATTCACTCGGATCGACCGGACCGCGGATGCGAATCCCCATCAGTCCGTACGGCTCCGCCTGCTCGAACTCGAAACCGAACTCCAGAAGCATCTGCGAGGCATCGGCGTGTACGAGCAGCGTCAGCTCGCGCTCTTGCGACTCGACGACGCGCCGGACCGTGAGGTGTCCCCAGTCCTCCTTGAGTTCACGGCTCTGGGCGACGCGGTCCTCGATTGGCCGGGCCTTCAGGGCGGACTCGGCCCGATACCGCTTCTCGAACGCCCGCACCGCGTCGTCGTCACCCGTGTTGAACATCTCGAAGAAAGCGGCCGCGCAGCGACCGGCGTGTGTATCCGGAAACTCGACGTCCGCCGCCTTGGCCTGCGTGGGCCAGCCGGTTGCGGCCGCCAGCGGCAGCAGGATCGCCGCCGAGCGAATGGCCACCGTGAGTCTATTCGTCTTCGAATGGTTCATGGCGCTTCTCCGTCAAGTCTCCGGTTCCATCGGCCGGAGTGACACAGCGTATCCGGGCTCGCCCGACACGTCTCCCATTCCACTAGAGACGCGGCTGCCCGGCAACACCTCTCAGCAAACGGCGGGCGGGTGACAAGAACGTACCCGCCGGTTCGATGTGTGGCACAGGTTTTCAACCTGTGTCTGCCCGGTTGGAAACTGGTGCCACACTTGCTTGGAGCCTCATCTCCACAAGCCCTCAATCCTCACCAGCCTCGGACGCTCGCTCGAAGCGCTGCTTCCACTCGGGCATGTCGTCGCGCTTGACGTTCGCCCAGAGGCCCGCGCCGGCGCGGCGGGCTCGCTTCTCGGTGGCCTCGAACTGTTTTCTGTAGTCGTGCGGGAAGCGAAGATCCGCATACGCAAGCCCCTCCTCCAGGAGCATTTCGTTGAACATGCGACCGCCGCGCTCGAGAAAGACGTATGCAAGAAGTCGCCCGTACTTGCCGCGAGTCCTTCTTTTCGAGAGCACGATGTGTACGTCGCGACCATCGAGCGTCTTTTTGGCGAACGCCGTCGCCTCCGGTCCGAAGTACATGTCCGTTTCTCTCCCGTGGCTCACCTCGGGCGTATCGACACCCCACAGGCGAATGCGGGTCTTCGGCTTGTCGCCGTCGGACGCGTCGATATCGAGAGTGTCGCCATCGACGACATGAACAACGCGGAATGTGCGATCGTGATATCGAGTCCGGTCGCGACTCTCGGTCTGTGCGCCACCTGGCCCGCTGCCGGATCTGTGAACCGAGCGATCGCAGACTACCAGGGCCGTCGCAAGTCCGACCGCCAGGACTACGAACAGGCGACGCCGCCGGCGCGCCGGTAGCACGACCGACGGGGGCACGTCACGGCGAGTTCGACTCTCGCGTTCTTCTCGCCCACGCGACATTACTCGGCTCCGTTGCCGCTGTCCTGCTTATCCAGCTCGAAGGCGTCGTGGAGGAACCGCAGCGCTCGAGGGCCATCCTCCTGCCGGACGATGCAACTGATCACGATCTCGCTGGTCGAAATGTTCTCGATGTTGATCTCCGCCCGTGAGAGAGCATCAAACATTGTGGAGGCGATGCCGGTGTGCGTTCTCATTCCGACTCCGACGGCACTGACCTTCGACACACCCTCATCGATCTCTACGCTACCGATTCCGAGCGTCGCAGCCAGGCGCTCGCAGACGGCCTTCGCTTCGGACGCCTCGGCCGAAGTCGTCGAGAACCCGAGGTTCGCGTACGCCCCACCATCGTAAATATTCTGAACTATGTCGTCTACGATGATATGGTTTCTGGCCACTTCCGCGAAAATGCGGGCCGCGACGCCGGGCGTGTTGGGAACGGCGCCCAGCGAAACGAACGCCAGGTCCTCCTTCAAGGTCACGCCCTGAACGGCGATCGCCTCCATCTCCGGAGTCTCCGACATGATGATCGTTCCTTTCGAATCGGTAAGCGAGCTGCGCACGTGGATCGGCACGTTGAACTTCTTGCCGAACTCGATCGCCCGCGAGTGCATTACACCCGCACCGGCGGCGGCCATCTCCAGCATCGTGTCGTAGCTGATCCGGTCTATCTTCCGCGCCTTTGGCACCACTCGTGGATCAGCCGTGTAGACACCGTCAACGTCGGTGTGGATCTCGCAAACGGGAGCGCCCAGCACAGCCGCAAGCGCCGCCGCCGTGGTATCCGACGCCCCCCGACCCAGGGTCGTGATCTCGCCGCTCGCGTCAGTCCCCTGGAACCCGGCCACGATCACTATTTTCCCGGCGGACAGCTCGCGATCGATTCGCTCGCGGCTGATTCGCCTGATCCTGGCCCGCGTATGGGCGCTGTCGGTCACCAGCCCGAGTTGCCCGGCAGTCAGGCTGATCGCCTCGTGCCCCGCGGCATCGATGGCCATTGCCATCAGGGCGATCGACACCTGCTCCCCCGTCGTCAGCAGCACGTCCAGCTCGCGCTTCGGGGGATCGTGAGTGATCGCGTTCGCCAGGCTAAGCAGCTCGTCCGTGGATTGACCCATCGCGGATACCACGAGGACCACGCGCCGGCCTTCCAGCTTGGCGCGAATCGCACGTCTCGCGGCCCGGTGTATCTTCTCAGCGTCAGCGAGGCTGGTTCCGCCGAACTTCTGAACGATCAGAGACATCAACAGGATCGTATCAAAGTCCCCGTGTTATGACGACCGCGCAGAGGGCGGGTCTCCGGAACCGACGTTCTTAGGTCGTCCACGGATGGTTGACGGGTCAGTGCGGATGAAGTTTCCGGAACTCTATGCGTGTGGCAAGTCGGCGTCGGAGGGGAGCCGGACGAGTATCGGAGAGGACACGCCGTGACGGTCCTGCTCGCGTCTAATTTGTCCGAAGAGTTCCACGAGCGGGGCCGGCCCCTCGGACGAGGCCGAGCCAGGCTGGGATTGATCAACGAAGCGAACCTCGTGGTAAGGGCTCACCGCGAGCCGGCTCGCGACCTCATCGCCGGTGAGATCACTGAAGCAGGCGTGCCCGACGATCCGCCAATTCGGCGATACTCGTCGCACCATCTCCAGATGAGATTGCACCACCGGATGCAGTAGCCCGCCCGGCGTCGGGGAGATATGCAGCGTAATTGTGCGATCGGACCACTCTTGAAGAGCAGCCGTCCACCAGGCGTCGTCCAGCCATTCGGCCAGCTCACCCTCGGGACTCGTGGCCTCGACGATGAATTCGATCGACCCGGCATTCGCCGCGGCGTCGAACTCGCCGCCGGAGTCGAACCTGG
>CBDUZY010000435.1:0-3408 GCA_965371825.1 uncultured bacterium | reverse complement strand
TCGGGTTGAACCCCATGTCGACCGGTTCGCCCTTGTAGTCCACGGGCATGGAGATTGTCGCCTCGCCCTGCTCCGGTGCCCGGCTGGAAAGCGTGAGGCTTCCCTCTGCGAACGCGACCCGCACGCCCTTCGACTCCTCGTTTGTAAGAAGGGCTGCCTGCTTGAGGGCACCGTGGACCTCCGCGACGTTGAGCTCGACATGCCGATCGCAGTCCTGGGGGATAACGTCCTGGTACTTGGGAAACTGGCCCTCGATGAGCGACGTGCCAAGCGTCGACCGCCCCATCTTGAGGAGCAACTGGTTCCCCGTGACCTTCACCATAACCGTACCGTCGCCGTCCGCGGGCAAGCGAGAGAACAGCGACAGGGCCCTTCCAGGAACGATCACCTGTGGGACCGACCCTGTTTTTTCGGTCGCGGCGTCGCCGCGCGCGACGGACAGCCGGCGCCCGTCCGTAGCAGCCAAGGTCAGACTTTTCTCGGACAGCTCCCACAGCACTCCGTTTATGGCGTACCGCGTGCTCTCGCGGGCCACAGCAAAGACCGTCCACTCGATCAGCCGGCGAAGCACTGCACCGTCGATAGTGAAGTCCGCCTCTCCCTGAAGGTCCGGGACCGCCGGGAAATCACCAGGCGCTTGAGTAACAATCTTGAAGTGACTTCCGGCTCCCCTCAGATGAAGCATGTTCTGCTCGGTTTCAGCCACGAGAATCTCGTCCGGACACTCGCGGACAATCCTGGCCAGTGTGTCCGCCACCACCAGAGTCTCGCCCGGCTCCTCCACCTCTATCTGCGTCACCGCGCTACGCAGGCTGAGTTCCTGGTCCGTGGCAGCAAGCAACAAGGCATCGGAAAGAGCTTCCATCCGAACACACTTGAGAATTTCCTTAGGCGTGCGCACCGACGCAACTGCAGATATGGTTGTCAGTGCCTCAGCCAGTTCTTCTCGGTTGAATCGGAGTTTCACGCGACCACCCTTCCTCTCGCAGAGTCAACGATACGGTGTCTTCTTAGTAGTTAGTTTATGTAAACCTAATAGTAACAATATGCCCCGCCACTTCCGTGCCTTGCGATGTGGGCCATCGGCGCAAGCCTCCGTGGGAGTTGAAGATACGTTGCACGACTCTGTCCGCTGTCTCGTGTGATGGTTGTGAGCAATGCTGTCGGTACCTTTTCGGAATCGCACGGAAACGAAGGGCGATGTCTCCCGCCCGTCGGATGCACCCCGTGAAACACAGGACATCGAACGGGATTTGCACACGCTGTCAGACCGCATTTTTCGCCTCGGATGCTATTTCGTCAAGGAGGTTGGCAAGTTTGGGGTCGTCCGTAGCCTGGGCACTCACGCGGTGGCTTGCGGTAAGGACTGCTAAGCGGTCTCGGCCGCCGAACCGGGTCCCGATTTCCTCCAGGCTCAGCACTGTCAGCTGCCGGGCGAGGTGCAGGCATAAGTCCCGGCCCTGAATGACCTTGCGCGAACGCCCGTCGCCCAGAACGTCGGCTTTCTTTATGCCGAAGCGGCGAGAGACGGCCTTCAGGATCGTGGGGACGGCCACGCGCGGCGCGGAAAGGGCTCGCTCGGCAAGGTTGAGATCGATCGCGGCTTCCTGGGCACCGCTGAGGGCGCTGACTTTCTCGAGGGCAGCGATGAGGCTTTGGCCGGTAGTGGTGTGGCACTCGGCGATAAAGCGGGCTACGTCGTCCGGCAGCTCTAATGACCGGTGTTTGGCGTCCGCGAGGAGGATGGCCATCCGGGCTTCGAGGCCGGGCGGGTCAAGGCCAACCACGAGGCCCGAGCCGAACCTGCTGGCCAGGCGCTGTTCCAATCCGACGATCTCTACCGGCGGCTGGTCGGCGGCGAGTAGGATCTGACGTTGGGCCTTGTGGAGGGTCTCGAATACGTGGAAGAATTCCTCCTGGCTTCGGTCGCGTCCCGCGAGGAGATGGACGTCGTCAACGGCGAGCAAATCCAGCCGGCTGAAGTCCGCGTGCAATCGGTGCAGGGTTCCATCGTCGAGTGCCTCGATAACACGAGCGACAAGCCGGCTACAGTTGGTGTAGAGGGAGCGCCACTCCGGGTTATGTTCCCGAGTTGCTCGACAAACGGCCTGTAGCAGGTGCGTCTTGCCCACGCCTGCCGGGCCGAAGATAAAGAGCGGGTTGTAGGAATCGCCGGGACTCGCCGCAACGGCCATGGCTGCGGCCTGTGCAAGCTTATTGCCGGGGTCGGCAACGAATCGATCGAACGTGAACCTATCATTGAGCCGGGCAGCACTGCTGGCAGTCTCATCTGTGCTTCCCGGGGCGGAAGCCTCGGCGTGTCCCCTGTCGTCGTCGACACGAAAGACCACGGACACCAATCTGCCCGTAAACTTTTGCGCGGCGGCCCCGAGGACCCGGCTGCACTCGCGCGTGAGGTACTGACTTTGAGCTTCGTTCGACGTCATGACCTCGAGGATGCCACCGTCGAGCCTGCCGGCATGTAGCTCGGAGAACCACGCGCGGACGAGCTCGCCGTTGTCCTTGCGAACACGGGCTAAAACCTCGCTCCAGAGCGTGTTAGCAGATAGGTTCATCGCTCTCGTCACCACCGGGTTATTCGATCCCTCTCACCAAGGCCTCCGAGGACTCGCGCAACGACCGGGCATAACTTGTAACTCTTGTCTGCGCAAAAGGTTACGACTAAGCTTCGATCTGCGCCCCGGTCGCTCGCATTCTACCACATGAGCAGTGGGTACACCAGTAGGGCGCCGGGCGCCGTAGAACGACGAAGGGGCGAGCGGGGGTCGACCGAGTCACGCCGCTCGGATGGTTGGCTGCCGGCACAAGCCCTGGGGTTGGACCGGGCGCGGGAGAGGCCTCATGGGCGCCTGGTTGAGTGGGCGGTAAGCGCGGTTATCATGAGGTTGGGGGAAAGTTGACGATCAGCGGAAAGTAAGGAGCCACGGATGGCGACAATGCAGCCCTTCTCGTCATCGCAGCCCCCGACAGGCCAATTGACCCTGCCCTACACGGAAGAAGCTCCAGTGTCGAAGCGAAGCAGACGCGAACGAGCCACCGGACGGCGGATGTCTGGAAAGAAATCGGCGCCCGCGGGGCGGCGGGGCAAAGTGCGGGCATCGGGAAAGGTGCGGGCGGCGACGGCGGAGACCTTGGCGAGTCAACAGCGGGAGATCTCCGTCTCGGAGTTTTTCGCGAAGAACCGCCATCTTCTGGGGTTCGACAACAAGCGCAAGGCACTGCTCACCACGGTGAAGGAGGCGGTGGACAACAGCCTCGATGCTTGCGAGGAGGGCGGCATCCTCCCGGAACTCGACGTCGCCGTGTAGCAGGTCGAGGAAGAGCGCTTTCGCGTAACGGTTCGTGACAACGGCCCCGGCAGTGTTCAACAGCAGATCCCGCCGATTT
>CBDUZY010000434.1:0-3416 GCA_965371825.1 uncultured bacterium | reverse complement strand
ACCGGCACGGTCCAGCAGCGGCCGTCGAGGATGTCGGCCGTGGTCGTCGGTGAGAATCCGTCGGGGCTTGCCTTACCGATCTGCAATTGCCCGCCTTCGGTCAGCAGGATCAGATGTCCGTCCGCGAAGACGACGGTGCCGTGCTTGACGCGCGGGACGTTCCAGGACTCCTCGCCGGTCATGAAGTCGACACACTTAAGGGCCTTCTGATCGCTGGTGTAGAGCTTGCCCTCGTGCAGGATGCACGACTGGAACTTGTTCAAGAGGACCTTGCTCTTCCAGACCTCGTCCCCGACAAGTCTTTCGCCGCTCGCCGTCATCTTCATGAGCCCGGCGCCCGTGCTGTACCCCGAGGTAAGGAACAGGTAGCCGTCGCGGAAGATCGGCATGGCTGCGTTGATGTCCCAGTCGGTCTTCCATTTCGTCCGCCAGACCTCGCGACCTGTTTCGGCGTCCGCGATCAAAGCCGCCCGGCTCATGAAGCCCACGATGTACCGTTTGCCGTTGAACGTAAACGGATACGGCGTGGCGTAGCTCGGAGGATCGTTGGCGCATTTCCATGCGGGCTTGCCGGTTTTCTTGTCGAAGGCCGCCAGCGCTCCATACTGCTTGCCCGGAGTAGTGATAGCCAGGTTGCCCTCAATAAGCACCGAGCCCGAGTAGGCCCACTTCGGCTTGTTGTTGAACTTCTTGTCCCAGATCGTCTCGCCCGTCTCGGCGTCCGCGCAAAGCAACGTGCCATGAGCACCGAGGATGTAGACCCGCCCGTCGTCGACCGTCGGCGTCGCCCGCGTCCCGTCGCCGTGTTCGCTAACGAGCTCCTCCTCGAAGGGCTTCTCCCAAATGATGTCGCCCGTTTCGGGGTTGAGGCAGTACAGAACCTGCCGTCCGTCCTTGGTTCCGCACGTATAGAGCTTGTTGTTCACGTGGGCGAAGGAGCTGAATGCCGCTCCGATGTTGCGCTCCCAGAGGACCTTGGGCGGCTCGGTGAAGTCCTTCTTGAAGCCGGTCTCGGTGCTTACGCCGTCGTGATTCGGGCCCAGAAAGCATGGCCAGTCCGCGCGGGCCGGTGGTTGCAGCGCAGGACAGGCTACGAGAAGGGCCAGAACGGTCATCGTTAGATTGGCAGGTCGCATGTAGTTTCTCCTCTGTTGAGTTAATGAGAGCACGATTATAGCGGCGAGCCACCGATGCGGCAACGTCGCCCCAAGCGGCGTATCGAAGCTTGTCGGATGTTGTCAGCCGTTGAATCTTGTTGCCGGAGTCAGGCCGAGTGGTTCATGTGGGTGATTCGGACGTCGTGACCTCCGCCGTCTCGCTGGTCTTGCGCTGGAGTTCCTCGGTGTGTTCCCGAGTGAAGACGAACGGATCGGCCGTCAGGAGGTAGGGACGGTGCTGTGAGACGCTGACCAACATCGCTACGGCGATGAAGTTGCACAGCACGCTGCTACCGCCGTACGAAACGAAGGGGAGCGTCATGCCGGTAATGGGCATCAGACCTGCGGACATGGCCACACTGATGCAGACCTGCGTTGCGAGAAGAGTTATCACGCCGATCCCGAGCGACCGGGCGAACGGCTCCCGTCTCACCGAGACGATCCGAACGCCGGCGACGACAATCGTAACAAAACACGCCAAAACGACGACGCACCCGGCAAGACCCCACTGGTGGGCTATGATGGCGAATATGAAGTCGTTATGGCGATCGGGAAGCAGGCTGTTCTCGACGTATACTCCCTTTCCCCATCCCTGACCGAGAATGCCGCCGCTACCGATCGCGGTCTTGGAGTGAACGAGCTGATAGCCGGAACTCGCCCGCCATTCGAGCGCCTGGCGCTTGGTCGCGACGGCCCGGTAGTCCTCGGGATTGCGTATTACCGCTTCACGCAGACTGTCCGACTGGAGCAACACGGCGGTCACGCGCAATCGCTGGTAGCTCTCGGCGTGGGACCACGCGAACGGAATCGCCGCGAAGCCGACGGCGGCGATTATCAGAAGGTGCCAGACCTTCGCCCCGGCCATGAACAGCATCACGAAGAGCACCGGGACGAGCAGCAGTGCCGTTCCCAAATCGGGTTCGAGCAGTATAAGCGCGAGAGGCAGGACCGATGCGATAAACGGAATCAGCAAACCGCCAAAGCGGCGGTAATTCCTGCGATAACGCAAGTACCACGCCAGAGCGATGACGAAGGCCACCTTCATGAACTCGGAAGACTGGAGCAGAAAGCCCGGAAACTGAATCCAGCGATATGCTCCGTTGCGCGGCGTGACCAGACCGCCGAACGAGAAGTGCGTCATCTTGGCAATCAGCAGCGGCACCAGAGCGACGACACCTATGACGAATACCGCGTATGCGTAGCGCGAAACCTGCTGATAGCCGATTCGCAGCATCACCAGCGCGACGATGGCGCCGGCGAGTACGCGTATGCCTTGCTTCAACGCGTTGGCCGGGCCGTCGTGCCCGCTGGCGTAGTGCGTGTCCGTGACGTAGATGCTGGCGATGCCGATCAGCGTGAGTACGCCGATCGCGATCGCGATCGCCCGACCGGGATCCGTCAGATCGAAGATGCCGCGTCTCATGGCCGCACCGTCCCGTCGTTCGTCGGTTGCACGTTCAAATCCGGTCCGAGAACGTCGAGCAGCTCGGCGGCTACACGCTTTGCCAGCGGGCCGCTGGTTCGTCCTCCGCTTCCGCCGAACTCGACCAGCACGGCGAAGGCGACTTGCGGAACCTTTGACCAGTCCGGTTGACCGCTCGCGTTGATCGGCTGCAGAAAGCCGCCAAACCACGCGTGCGAATGGTTCGATCCCTCGGCCGGCGGACCTGACGGCCATCGGCTTGCGACCTCGACCTCGGTGGGATTGAGCGCTGCCGACGGATGCTCGCGCCGAAAGCGTTTGATTGCCGGACCCTTCGCCCCTTCGCGCACGATGGCCACGGCCGACTCACCGTCTTCGTCGATGTACGGAACGCGAAACGAAGTGGGCCAGGGATGGGCGGTCGCGCTGCCCGTCTTTCCGCATAGGGCGTACCGCTCGTTCTCGAAGAAGGCATGCTTGTGGGCCGTTCCTTCCGGATCGTTGACCACACCGTAGATGCCGCGCCGGATCGCGTTCCACTGCTCATCGGTCGCGGGCAGTGTCCACTCCGGCGCCGGCTCTTCGGAAGGGATCAGGGTCACCGCTCGCCACCGACCGCTCGCGTACACGGCGAACAAGTTCGCCACTTGGACCGGCGTCATCGCAAGCTCGCCCTGCCCGATGGCGAACAGCCTGGCGGTTCCCGGCGTGACCGGCGTGTTCTTGTTGGTCATCAACCAGTCCGGAGTCGGGTTGATTCCGCGGTTCTCCTCGCAAAGTCCGATGCCGGTTGTGCGACCTATGCCGGCCATGTCGAACGCCGCACACAGTCGGTC
>CBDUZY010000433.1:0-3421 GCA_965371825.1 uncultured bacterium | reverse complement strand
GAGCGCTCCGACCAGCAGGAAGGCATCCTCGGCCAGTGTCGCATACACCACGAACCCTTCACCGTCGGGATCGTCCTCGTAGTTGCGAACGACGGAGATCTCGTGACTTTGGCCGTCGTTATCGGTCCACTCGAAGACTCCGTCGGGCTCGGGAATCTCATTGGTAACCGTGAAGCTACGCTCGATGCCCGCTGTTGCTGCCGTGATCTTGCCGAAGTGGGCGACGTTCGCCATCTCGTCGCCGCCGTCCTCGTCCTCCGAGCTGAGGGTGATGGCGATCTCACGGGGCTCGCCGTCCTCGCCGGCGTCGGCGTCCAGCTCGAACGGGGCCTGAGATGCTCCGATATGCACGGTCACCGTCGACATCTCGCCGTCGACTTCACCGTCCGGCGAGTCCGCGGAGAAAGGCACGGCCTCCACTCGTTCGACGGTCACGGTGGCTTTCTCACCGTCTCCGATGTCTATATCCATAACCGCGACATTACCGTCCGCGTCCGTCGCCTCGAGCACGGCGTCGATGACCTGCCCGTCGGGGCCGTCAAGCCGGATCTGGATGAACCACCTCTTGACCACTTCCGCGCCGCCGCCGGCGGCAAAAACACCGCCGCCAACCAGAACGACACAAGCAGCCACGAGCAGCGTGCGGTACTTCGCGATACGTGATCGTTTATTCGGGGTATCAAACTCTCTCATGAGTCTCTCCTCTAGTTCGGTTCGGTGGGCGCCGGGCGCCCATCCGCAGGAACGCAGTGATTTCAGCGCACCGTCGACTGGATCCAGTTCATCGTGCACGGTATCACCTCCCTTTCGTTAACACTTCGCGGAGCGCCTTTCGCCCACGCGACAAGCGGGACTTCACCGTCCCGACTCGACAGCCGATGACGGCGGCTACCTCCTCGAGCGAAAACCCCTCGAGGTAGTGCAAAGACAGAACGGTCTGGTGCTTGGGTAACAGCGACAGCATCGCTCGCCTGGCGCGTTCGTCCTCGCCTTCCGCGGAGGGTTCGCCTTCTTGGCTGCTTGATGCCGCGACCGGATCCTGCCACGTCAGTGCCAACCACCGGCGCTGCCTTCGAGCCCATCGATTCACGACGTTTGTGGCGATCCTGTAGAGCCACGATCGAAACGGCACGCCCCGATGCCGGTACCGACGCATCGAGCGCACCACCGCGAGGAAGACCTCGGCAACGAGATCCTCGGTCGTGTGGGTGTCGCGCACCCGGCGGTACACGTACCCCACGATCGCCCCGTAGTGGCGGCGATAGAGCACAGCGAACGCCTCACGGTCGTACTTGGCCCGCTCGATCAAATCGCGCTCGGCGTCGGGCGAGGACCAATCAGCTTCGCATATCGAAATCGACAATTCCGTCACGCTAAACCGTCCTGTGTGGGTCGTTCATGACCCGCTTGCACCTAGTATAAGCCACCAGACGCCCGGGAGGTTCCATTCGTTTCGCTATTTCGCGGTTGCAGCGGTCCACCATGTGTGGAGCCGAGGCTTAGGCGTCCGCCTCGGGGGTGTCGACCGGGCCTTGGGACGTGCCGGGGCACCGTACCGGGGTTTGCACGCAGCCACGCGAGTTTCGTCCGATATTCAATGACACTACGCGGGTCTTGTGGCTGTCACTCGTGGCGGATAGGGTCACACCGTACATCCTGGTCCGTTTGCACGGGCGGCGATCTGTTCAGCAAGGAGACCTCTTGTGGCCAGTGGCAACAGCGCGGCACGGTACCGGTGGGAAGGGCTCGCGAACGACAGTCCGATGGCACTCTTGGAGCGTCGGCGGATAATCGGCAAGCGGGTGATGCTCTCTCACGTAACGCTCAAGAAGGGGTGCGTCGTGCCCAGCCACGCTCATCCCAACGAGCAGTTCGCATGCGTACTTAGCGGCCGCCTTCGCTTTGAAATCGGTTGTGGCGAGGGCTCACCGCGCGAGGAACTCGTTCTTGTTGGAGGCGAAGTGCTGCACTTCCCTCCCAACGTTCCCCACGGCGCCGAGGCTCTCGAGGATACAATCGTGCTGGACGTGTTCAGCCCGCCGAGCGAGACGACGGGCATCGATCGTGAGGACTGACGATCGCCATGCGGCGCTTGGATATGGAGTCCGGCCTTCCCGTTGACAAGTTCAGACAGGATACCCCTTCGGCCTCTCCAGACTGTCGATAAGCTGGAACGTCGGTACGGCCGGTGTGCGAGCACGTGCAGGAGAGAGAACTCGGGAACATGCTCGAAAAAGGAGTAGACATATGGCGAAGTCGCGTACTTGGTTCCTCAATTGTCGAGCGATAGTCGGTCTTTCCGTGGGATTGACTTGTTTACTGATCGGTGTGCCCGGGTGCGCTTCGCCTGCGCCCTGGCACCAATGGGGCGGTCCGGACCGCAACTTCATGGTTGAGGCCGACCGGCTTGCCGATGCCTGGCCGGACGGAGGACCGGAGAAGCTCTGGCGGCGCGAACTAGGTGACGGTTATTCCACGATCGTCGTGGACAGCGATGTGCTGTACACGATGTACCGCCTGGACCAGGACGAATTCACCGTGGCCCTTGATCGAATGACCGGTGAGACTATCTGGGAGCATCGGATTCCGTCGCCCACAACGGACCAGATGAACCAGTTCGGGCCCGGACCTCACTCGACGCCCCTTATCGTGGGCACCCGCCTGTTCACGGTCGGCTCGAACGCCGTCATGCATTGCTTCGACAAGAGGAACGGCAAAGTGCTCTGGAAGCACGACCTGATCGACGAGTACGGCGGTCCGGTCGCCGGGTACGGCTACGCCTGCAACCCCATTGCGTACAACGACACGGTCATTGTCCCGCTACATCGAGAACAGCCCCAGGAGCCGGCGCAGGAAGGTGGCGAGGAGGCGAAGGGGGAGGAAAACGAAAGCAAGCCGACCTTGGTGTCGTTCGATCAGACGACCGGGGATGTGGTCTGGCAGCAGCCGGGCTACGACGTACATTACGCCTCGCCGATACTGATCGAGCATGACGGAGAGGAACAGCTTGTGCTTCTGGGCCAGGGCGAGATGGCCGGCATCGACCCGACCAACGGAGAGCTACGGTGGAAGCACGAGTTTGATCCAGGCGGCTATCACTGCGCCCCCCCGCTTTGGATGGCGGACGACCTGCTCTTTGTCTCGGCTGCCTACGGTGTGGGAAGCCGCGTGATTCGGCTGACCGAGCAAGACGGCAAAGCGGTTCCGGAAGAGCTCTGGCACAGTAAGAAGCTCCGCATCCACCATGCCAACGCCATCGCCGTTGGGGACTACATCTACGGGTCCAGCGGTGATATGGGATCGGCGTTGATGGTGGGTTTGGATGCCAAGACCGGGAAACCGGTTTGGCGCGAGCGGGGATTCGCGAAGGCGACGCTCCTCTACGCCGATGGAAAGCTGATCATTCTCGATGAGGAGGGTC
>CBDUZY010000432.1:0-3431 GCA_965371825.1 uncultured bacterium | reverse complement strand
CCCAGGGCCACGACGATGATTAGAGCCAGCATGACTGCGTACTCAGTGGCCGTCGGGCCGTCCTCGGAAGCCAGAAAGAATGCCGTGCGGTTCACAAAGTTCATCATCTTATCCCCCTTTCAGACCTTCTTGGGCCGAAGGTCGCGTCACACGATTCCTGGGACACGCTCTGGGCGGAGGTATACGGATTCTCTATCGGGCTGATTGGACGGGATAAAGCTTCAGGTTCCCTCCGGACAGAGCGGCCGTGATCGCGCCAGTATCTCGGCCTATCCATTATACGATATAGGCAGACCACGGACCGAAGGCAAACGATCTGCGCGCCGGCACGTGGTAATCGGTCCCTGTAATCCGAAGTTTGTGCTTATCGGAAAGACGTTATGGTGCGGCCCGGGCCGTTCGCCGCTTATGGGTCCATTCATTACGCGGGATCGAGCTCGACCGTGGTTAGACACCGGACCGGGAATCGATACGATCGTCAGCTATGAAGAAGGGAAACCGCCTGACTTTCGCCGCCGTCGTGCTCTGTGTCGCCGCCGCGGTTATGAGCTACAACCTGCTTCTCAAGCACGTCACCGGGTCATCGGGCAGCGCGTGGTTTGAAGCCGGGTGCTCGGACGAGCAAGATCCGGGCGGTGCGAACTGCGCCGCGGTACTGGCGAGCCCCTACAGCTACATGCCGGCCAAACATCCGGGCGGTTCGGCACGGAGGCTGCACGTTCCCGTCGCCCTCCTGGGCCTCATGTACTACTCGGCCTTGGCGGTCTGGTTTATCGGCGTTGGGCGGCCGGCGCCGCAGCGCCGATCGATCCACCTCGTGCCACTGTTCGTCGTGGGATTCGGCCTGGCTGCGTCCGTGTATTTCACGTTTATCATGTTCGGCAAGTTGAACGAGTGGTGTTCCTGGTGCATGGTCACGCACGTCCTCAATCTGCTTATAGCGATCTGCGGTGTGCTTATGTGGCCGCGCGGAGCGACGACTTCCGCGATGTCCGCGATGTCCGCACCGGCCGACGCGGGCGCGGAATCGGATGGCGTCGCAGCCGCGCAGGCCCGACACGCCGCGATGAGTCATCCGACGAGACGTGTCGTATGGTTGACGCTGATGGCGATCGCAGCGGTATTCTACGGCGAACTCAACACCTTGGGTCTAAAGACCTGGCGTCGCGTGGCGGAGTCCAGGACGGCTGAGTTTGCCAAGTGCCTCAAGGCCGTGAACGACCTGAAGTCCGATACGGAGCTGCTCGTGACTCTCTGGCAGCGCGAGGAGGTCAGAGCTATCGACCGGCGACCCGACGATCCGGTCCGTGAACGCGGTGGGACAACCTCCGACGATGCGCCGCTGGACGTTGTCGTATTCAGTGATTTCGAGTGTCCGTCATGCGGCCGATTCGCGCGGTTCTTCGAGAAAAAGGTCGCACCGCTCTTCGACGGACGTGTGCGGCTCACCTTCAAGCACTACCCGATAGACCGGGCGTGCAACCCACGTGCCCGACGAACGCTCCACCCGCGAGCGTGCGAGGGTGCGCGGATGGCGGAAGCCGTCCGGATGCTCGTCGGCAACAGCGGATTCTGGAAAGCGCATGACTACCTCTTCGAGACTCGTGACGACTTGGCGCGAGGTGCGATGACCGCGGAGCGGATCGCCGAAGCGATCGGCGTGGACCCCGGCGCCCTTCGCGAAGCGATGTCGTCAGAGGAGATCAAACAGCGCCTGCTGGAGGACGCCGACTTGGCCAAGGAGTGCGACATTCCGGGGACGCCGGGCGTGCTCGTCGAAGGCAAGCCGGTGCACACGCTAGCCAAAACGGAGATCGGATTCTGGGACCGGTTGGCTGACACGTACTGGCAACGGATCGGTGTCGAGCGTCCCGAGTCGACACGCCCGAGGTCGCCGGAGACTACTCCAGATAACCCAGATCCGAAAGACGCTCCGTAACCTGCTGCAGCTCTTGCTCCGAGTAGACTTCGTCTTGCGGAGCGGTGCCCGCGACTGCCCGCGCCGGCTCGAACGCGACCTGCGGCGGCACGTCGAACAAGTTATTGATCACGGACCCTTCCATGTCGTCGGGTACGGGCAACCCAAGCAATGTCAGGATCGTCGGAGCGCAGTCGACTATGTTCGCCCGGAGGTTCGGCGTGTGCCTGATCCCCGGACCGTACGCCGCGAGGAGCCCGTCCGGGCGGTGCGTACCTTCAAGCCGCCGGTACGACAGCCAATGAACGGCGCGTCGTCCGCGGACCTTGCGGACTGCGGCCAGCGATTCGTGAGGAGTCAGCAGCAGGTCCGGCAACCAGGGCTGCTCCGCGCGAGAGCATCCGTACAGCTCCTCGGGCTTGTGGACCTTTGCGAAGAGCTGAATCTCCCGTCCGTTTGGGTCGCGCGTTCGGCAATCCTCGCCGAGGAAGCGGTCCCGAAGTTCGTCACGGAGCGCCTCATATTCATCCGGTCGGACGATACCCGACGGTTGTCTACCGGCCAGATTAACATAGAGGAAACCCGCCATGCCCGCGTGCATGATGCACGCCCGAGTCTTGGAGAAGTCGACCGCCAGATCGTGAGCGATGTCGCCGTCTCGAGCGAAGCGGCGCGTCCGACCGCGCAGGCGGTCCCAAATGTGACGAATGCGTGTCACTTTCTGTGCCCCGCCGCCGCGAAGCGTAAGATACCCCCACCGCTGCAAGAGGCGATTCGGTTGAACCTTGCCCTCCAGGCTGCCGTGCCCGTGGTCCGACACCATCATCACCGTCGCATCGTTCGCCTTCGCGTAGTCCAACAGCGTGCCGATCGCCCGATCGGCTTCCGTAAAGCAGCGTTTGGTCAGCTCGTGTCGCGATGGACTGCGCCCGCACCAGCGCGGATCGATGTACTTCCAGGTCTTGTGCTGGAGGTTGTCGAGGAGCTTGAAGACGACCATCAGCACATCCCAGCCGCTCCGGTCGCCCAGCCACTTGGTCATCTCCGCGCCCTGGTGGAAGCTGTGCGAGATGTACGCGAGGTTGTCCTCGAAGAGCCGGTCTCCGCCAAACGTCCGACGGCGCCACTTGGCCCGCAGCGTCGGATCGGGCCAGCGCGCCAGAATCTCGGTGCGAAGATCGGGCGGAAATACGAACTCGCTCTTTGGCCCGGGGGTCTCGAAACCGCTTACCAGGAATCCGTTGACCGCAACCGGCGGATAGGTCATGGGCACGTTGACGCTTCCCACCCGCAGTCCGTGATCACCGAGGATTCCCCACAGATTCCGCACGTGGTCGAGGCAGCGCGTGCTGTTCATGCTCAGCTTGTTTGTGCCGACGTCGTAGCGCTCGAAATCGATGATACCGTGCGAGCCCGGCTGCTTGCCGGTAAGAAACGTGGTCCAGGCAGCCGGTGTGATCGGCGGCGTCGTGGAGCGAAGCACGCCGGACGCACCCGTGCCGACGACCTGGGC
>CBDUZY010000431.1:0-3432 GCA_965371825.1 uncultured bacterium | reverse complement strand
TTCGTTCTGTGACGCCGGCCTACCGATCTCGACGGTCACGCTGTTGCCGTCCGCATCGGTCAAGGTCACCGTCGCCTCGGGTGGGTCGAGACCGGCGTCGGCGGCGGAGACCGCGCCCGGCTCGCCAGGCTTGTAACTTATTTCATATTGCAGCCGGTCCAGGTCCCGACTGAATCGCTCGACCTCCCAGGAGACAGCCTTCGCCTTGAGAGGAGCCGTCATTCGCCAGACAGCCTGTGTGGCGACGTCGTCCGACGTTTCCTTCTCGAACAGCCACGCCTCGCGACCCTTCTTCTGAACCGAGATCTTGACGACGTCGTCGGGTTTCTCTGTGATGAGGTCGCGCGCCGCCACATCCGCAGCGGGCAAGGGCCTCGAGACTATGTCCGTTTCGGCGGACCGCGGTGACTGTCTGAGGACGACGAATCCTAGAACCAGGATCGCCAGCACCGCCGCCAGAAACAATGTGGTTTTGAAGTTCATTGAGTCCGTCCTACGTTCGTCGCACCCACCAGGCCACCCCGCCGCAAGCCAGGGCAAGCACCGGCCAAATGAAGATTGTCAGAGCCTGCACCGTTCTCACCGTCGAGGACTTCGGAATCTCCAGCACCGCGGCGTCGATGACCTTGCCGATGTCCATGAACTGCGTGTTGTCGTTCAGCCAGTGCAGCGAGTTGATCAAGAGGGTCACGTTGCCCGGGTTTACCGACCGGATGGCAAACCCGTGAGCGGTTAATCCGAGCGATCGGGCGAAGGCGACCGCATCCGTCGCGAACCCGTTCGAGGAGATGACCACGATCTTCGCATCGCCCTTTGTGGTGGCGGCCGCGAGATCGAAAGGCCCTTCCAAGTCATCCTCTTCCTTCGTCAGGTAGTCACGATTATCCAACTGGGCCTGGTAGGCCTGAAGGTTCCTGACCCCCCAGATCCCGTCGCGCTTGGGGAGCGTCACGAGCCTCTCGATCTCCACTCCCTCCGGAGGAGGATCAGCCAACTCGAGCGGCGCACAGACTGGGAAGGTAATCTGAGCGGCCTGCGGCCCGCTGACTATAGGGTGCTTCGCTATCTCCAAACCATCCATGTTGAGAAACTCACGCCCGCGGGCGACTACCTGGTACTTCCCCGGGGCGAAGTTGACGGTCTCGATCAGCAGAGCCGAGGTGTCGACGGTGATCCCCCAGGTGTCCTTTAAGTAGTCCGCGTACTCATACGTGGAGGGGATCGGTCCGAACGGTCCCGGTGCCCAACCGGCGATGAACAGTGCCCGAGCGTTATCGCCGAGCAGACTGAGCAGCGCCCGGCGATGACTTTCGCCGAACGGCGGCTCCTGACTGGGCTGACCCATAGGCCCGCGCCGCGGAGGCTCGGGCTTTAGTACGACGAAGATCGTTCGCGTGGGAACCGGGTCGATGTCGGGCGGAGTTTCACTCGATTTCAGATCCCACTCTTCAACGACAAAGTTGGCGTCCTCCATTTGCGCCTTCATCTCTCGGTATGGCGCTGGAGGCTGACCGGGCATGAACCCTCCGAAAAACAGCGGTTGCCCGCCGTAGCGAACGAAGACAACGGCCGTCTGTTCCTTGTGGGTCGCCCTCAGGATCGCCGCGGTGAGCTTCTCCTCGCCCTTGAACGCCCGTCCCTCGAACGGAACGCGGGCCCCGCCGCGCTGATCCAGCGCCGGCCAAACGGAGGAATAGTCAACGACCATGGCATCGGCGTCGGTGTCGACGACAATGGCGTTGGACGTCGGCGAGAGTTGTCGGAGCAAGTCGTCGATCTCGAGCGGCTCGAGTTCCTGTAGTGCCGTCGTTTCTGCTTCGATGGCGGCTACGACGTCAGCGCAGCGATTGGCTGTCTCGCGCAGGAACTTCGCCCCGGCCTGGGGCAGATCCGGGCTGCGCGTCGCGATGTCTGTTCCGAAGTCACTGATCCTCTTGAGCCAATCCGCCATTTCACGGTAGAGAGACCGCAGCTCATCTACGGCCGCAGCGAGTTGCGGATTGGCCGGCGTGGTCAGAGAGTCCACAGCCTCCCTGGTAGCCTGCAACTGGGCGTCCAAGCGTCGCAGCGTCATCTCGACCTGGTCCACGGGCGTCGCCTGCTGCGTACCGCCGATAGCACCAACCGCTGCTTCGGCCGCCGAGCTCAGTTCGCTCTGGAGAAGCGCACGCATCTGCCCGTCCAGATCGTTCTTGTAGGCGTCGATCCGTGCCTCGTGCGCGGCGATGCCCTCGGCAAAGGTCGGCTTCTCGCGAAGCCGGGCTACGAGCTTCTGATACTTTTCGTGATCTTTGAGGGGGTTGACCCACTCCGCCTGGACCTTTGACCTGTTGGTGGCTTCGTATAGTTCGAGAAGGTCCTGGGCTCCACGCCGGTATCGCTGTTGATCCTCCTCCTCCCGGTCGGTCTCGAAGTAGAGCGAAGTCAATCTCACGTTCTGGTCGAGCCCGCTGAGGAGGTTCTCGGTACCTTCCGAAAGGCTGTTGACACCGGAGGAGGTCATGTCGTATCGGGCCGGTGTGTTGTAGGCGATCAGTTGCAGAACCACGACGATGCCGACGACGAGTGCGGTCGCGACGGCGACGTTCGTGCCCACGAGCACGCGTTTGCCGGCGGATGCCGAAGTGGGCGGTGCGGTCGTCTTGTTGTCTACTACCATCGCCGCATCTCCAAACGCTTCACGGTAAGAAAGAGGAACAGTCCCGTAGTGGTGACGAAGAAGACCACATGGTTAAGATCGAGCATGCCGCGGACGAAGTCGTGGAAATGGGTCCGCACGGAAAGCTGCTGGAGCAAGACCCTAAGCCAACCCTCGACGAGTTGGGCGAGAGCGTGGGAGGCAAAGGTCATAAGTGCAAGCAAGACGAAGCTCATCAGGACGGCTATGACCTGATGTCGCGTGCAGGCACTGAAGAACAAACCGGCTGAAATGTAGAGGGCTCCCAGGAGCAGCAGGCCCAGATAATGGCAGAGCAACAACTTGGCGTCGACCTGGCCGTACATCCGCAGCAGTATGGGGTATAGCAGCAGCGTGCCCAGCAGAATGACGTAGAAGATCAGCGCCCCGAGGAACTTGCCGATCACGACCTCGAACTCGGTGATCGGGGCGGTCATCAAGGTCTCGATCGTGCCGCTACGAAGCTCGTCGCTGATCAGCCTCATGGTGAGCATCGGCAGCACGAAGACGAGGATCAGCACCATCCAGAAGTCAAACAGCAGTCGCAGTGACGCCTCGCCTCCGGGCGTGAACGTCCCCAGACCGAACGCCAACCCGGACGCGAAGAGGAAGATCGCGATCACGGCGTAGGCAATCGGCGAGAGGAAGTACGCCCCCAACTCGCGTCGAGCCATGGTCCAAGCGTTACCCATCAGTGCCTCCGTGGAATAACTGAACGTCGAATGTCGAATTGCGAATGGTCGGCCGACACCAGC
>CBDUZY010000430.1:0-3435 GCA_965371825.1 uncultured bacterium | reverse complement strand
GCAAACTCGGAGATGATCACCGTGTCCTCATCGACGAGATACAGCCACATGTCGATGTGGCCCGTGCCGTCAACGCTGGGTGGGAGCTGCGGCAGGATGTGGAGCGTGTCAATGCCCTGGTACTGGCTATACAGTTCCGCGATGAACTCCTCCGTGAAGCCGGCGGAGGCGGGATTGTCCAGGTTGATCAGCGAACTAACGAACGCGCTTCGGCCGGGCCCGGGCAGGAAGTTGCCGCCCGAGTAGTAGAGGCCCATGTCGTACGTTGGCAAAAGGAAATGGTCGTCACCCAGGAGCGTTGGAATGAAGTTGTCGCCGGGCCGGCCGGGGTAGTAGTGGCTGTCGACGATACCGAAAGCCCCCTCCAGCGAGATGAAGTGCGGACCGTAGTCGCGCATCCAAACCGAGTCAGAGGGCTCGATGATGAACTCGACCTTGCTCATGTCGGCGCCGGCCGAGGCAAACTGACGCGTCGCCATTGTCCGCTGGGCCTCGCCCGCCACGACCACGTAGGCGATGTCGTCATGCGCCGGGTCGGCCGTCAGCGCAACGACGCAGTCGCGCACGACCTCCGACCACTGAGTGCGGATCCACCGGAAGAGAACACCGCGGACCGGTGCGTACTCGGGCGGCGACGCAATCAACCCGGCACTGTGCGCGGGCCGTACGCCTCGGGTGCGAATCGATCTCGCGTGTCGTTCCTGCTTGGGATCATATGGCGTGCCGCCCTCACGATAACGTGGTAGCGGAGGCAGAAGATCCGCCAATTCCATCGCAGACGCATCTGTCCATTTAGCCCGCGTCTCGCGCCGCTCCTGTGCCGACGTTACAGACGCACAGAAAGCGACGGTAATCCCGGCCACCACTACTAATGACGAACGCAATTTCTTTCTCCTCCGGAATAGTCCAGAATCGCCTTCGCTCTCCGTTCGTTCAACAGCTTGCCCGTAGCACGTTCGTGCGGGAGTACACAGCCTACGACAACGGATCCCTAACGGGCACACCTTACCGGCGCATCGAGATTCTGAGGCGACTCCCACTACCGTGGCAGCCCAGCAAAGTCGCATCTTAATAGCCCTACCCGGGTAACGTCCTCCGTTGCCACGGCGTGGACGGTCGAGATGCCGCGGGCGCGGCACCATCCGATCGGCCGGCTGCCTGGACACGTAGAACGACTGCGAACCCATGATAACGGGTCGAGTACGTCAGATTCAAGGTACTTTCCCCGCCAATTCCCGTTTGGCTCGCGGATACACTCAAACGGACATCTTTGGGGCCGCGCCGGTCGCTCATCCGGTCGGTGTTGACGCCGCATCAGCCAGGCTCCGAATCCTGGCTTGCATGCCCCGATGGAAGTGTCGCGTAACAGCTACCTCCGCCATCTGAAACGCTAAGCACTCGGCGTGCCGAACCTCGTTGGCATCCACTCCGATCAGCTTCTCCCGCAGTGTGGTTAGCAACCGGCATGCGGCCTTTCTCGGTTGCGCTAATGGACCCTCTGGCCGGCATAGGCAGCTTTAGCGGTGCGCTCGCGATCGCGCGGTGGCGCGACGGTGCGATGGATTTCTGATATGATCATCTTATGGACGAGCAGGAACGCGCAGTGCAGGTGAACTTAGCCGTCGCCGGCGATCGCGACGCGCTTCAACGATTGATCGTCGAGTACCACGACCTTCTGCATTTTGCCGTCGAAGCCAAGATGGACGCCGCGACACGCCGCCGGATCGACCCCGACGACGTGCTGCAGGACGCATATGCCTCCGTTTTCAAAACCATTTCGAAGGGACGGTTCGACGGCGCCGGAGCCTTCTACAAGTGGCTCGAGACCATCGCCCTCAACGGTCTCAGGAACCGACGGCGAGATCTGAAGACCCAGAAACGTGACGTCGCTCGCGAGATCCACGGCTCTACAGAAGCCACGACGTCGTATCCTGATCTGATTCATCGGATCGCCGCCTCCGACACTTCGCCAAGTCGGCATGTCGCCCGAAACGAGGCAACGGCTGCCGTCCTCTCCAGCTTGGCTCGCCTGTCCGACGACCAGCGCGACGTCATCCGGCTTCGCTTTCTCGAAAGCAGGCCGGTAGCGGAGGTCGCATCCCGGCTAGGCAAGACCGAGGCAGCCGTGCATGGCCTGTGCCGACGCGGCATCCGTGCCCTGCGCGAGTCGCTCGTCTCCATATCAAGATTCCTGACGCGACTGTAGCCTGTGGGTCGTTGCCATTCGCAAGCAAAATTGTGGCAAATTCGCGCCCACTTCCCGGCCAGAAGGTGTTTGTATAGTGGAGACGAAGCTGACCTAGGTGCACGCGTAGCGGTCAGCCTGCTGGAGAAACAAGGCCGCAAGTGGGCATCGTGCGCAGGTAGATGTGATGGACCGATCAAGAGCGAAATCCGTAACCACCGATTGCTGCGGGAGGCTGTTCTACGCCCATTGCGTCAAGGGAGCGAAGCCGCTCGTCGTTCTCGAGTGCTGCTTCTGCGGCAGACTCTGGCATAAAAGTGACGATCAGTGCCTGATCCCGTACGACCGGGCTTTGGCTCAGGCTCTCCAACACGCCGAATAGCCGGCAGCCGCTCACTGTGGCCTCGCCGTTTTCCGATCCTTTTTTTTCGACGTTTCGACGTTTCGACGTTTTCTTTGGCTCCCTCACGGTCGCAGTACGGATTCTGGCAATTCGCGCGCTCGTTCCGCTTCCGTCTGGTGTTTGTTCCCTTGGACAGAAGTCGCCCAGGCCGTCCTTCACGTGCTAGGACTGAGACGGGGCGGCAGTCGGGGCGCCGTGAGCCATTAGACAGGCATCGCACCCCATCGAGAACGGAGGATTGAGATGAACAAGAGACGTTACGTGAAGCGCCTGGTTGGGCTGAGTCTAACGTCGGTCGTGTTCGGCGCCGCGCTCGCGTCCGCCCAGGACATGAAGCAGATTTCTATCGGCGACCTGCGCCTATGTCGCACACTGGGGGCTCCGCCCGTTGTCGACGACCCTTGCCCTCTCATTGAGCAACTGGAGCTTTCTTGCGATCTCGATCGTTCCCGACTCACCGCCACGGTACTCTCGGGTCTTCCCCAATGCTCGCGAGTGCGGGTTGTGGCCGATGATGCCTTCTATCATGACACCGTCGTTCGGAGAAATGGCCAGTCCGTCGCCACATGGTGGAACCCAATGCCCGGCCTCCACGAGGCCTGCATCGACGGTTGCGACATCTGCGCTACGACCCTCTGCGGCTGCGCCACCGACGCCGAATGCGATGAGGGGTACGTATGCGTTGACGGCGAGTGCGTCGATGTACCCATCTGCACGTCGGATTTCGAGGACCTATCCGTCCCCGCCACCGAGCCCTGGTCGGCGGAGACGATCATCGAGATCCCGGCCGGTGCGTGGTTCAAGATCGAGGCTTCGGGTACGTGGTGGACTGGGGCGTACTATGGTC
>CBDUZY010000429.1:0-3437 GCA_965371825.1 uncultured bacterium | reverse complement strand
TCGTATTGTGAACTCGGAACGACCGACGCACCGGTTACGTGCAAGGTTTCACCCCCGAGTTCCTTGCCCCAGGCCCGGTATTCGGGGTCACAGCCGAGCACCGCACACCTGAACCGTGTACCCGGGAAGTTCGGCGAGTCCGGACAAGTATGAGTTTCGTTCAGCGAGTTAACCCAACGGAACTCGCCTTCCCAATCGCCGAAGTCCGGGGCGTCGAGCGGTGCGTTGGGGTGGTGCAACGAAGTCAGTTTTACCCTTATGGCGGTTTCCTCCGTCGTCGATGCGACGGTTGGTTCCGGAATGACCATCGAAATGTAACGGTTTTTCTCCACGTGGGAGCCGAGGGGATCGGGTTCCGGCGTTTGCGGAGCCGCGAGTGACGACGCAATTCGATATACCTGCCCCGAAGTCCCGCTCGGGGCGAGATCGATCGAGGCGCAGACGTACAGCTCACCTTCTTGATCCTCACCGAACCCCTTGAGTGTCAGGCCGAGAGGACCGTCCGGCGTGATGAAGAACTCCTTGCGCTCGAACGCCTGCCATCCAACCGTGTCGAAATAGTACAAGCGCCCGGTTGGCCCGAAGTCGGCGCTGAAATCGCCGTAGACATACTTGCCGACCAGATCCGGATGGCCCGATCCCCTGTAGACGTGCCCGCCGACGATCGCCAAGCCGCCATCCACGTGAGAGTATTCGCTGACCGGGTCTGTCATTCCTGCGTCGTCGCAGCTTTCGGGTGGGTTGAATGTGTCGAGCGGGTCGAAGCAATGGAGTCCTTCCTTTATGACCCATCCGTAGTTACCGCCGTTTACGACGATGTCGACCTCTTCGAACACGTCCTGTCCGACATCGGCCAGGTAGAGTGCGCCGTCGCCGCCGGGACCGTCGTCGAATGAGAAGCGGTAAGGGTTGCGGAATCCGTAAGCGAAGATTTCGTCGAGACCGTCGACGCCGACGAAGGGGTTGTCCGGCGGTATGGCGTAGAGCAGCGGGGCCTGCGGGGCGCTATCCACGTCGATGCGCAGCATTGAACCGAGTGCGGTTTCCGTGTTCTGTCCGTGGCCTATGATTCCGTGCGTCGGCGCCGAGCCCGGCGGATCGCCGTCGGCCAGTCCGTCGTTCGCCCCGCCGCCGTCGCCGAGCGAGAAGTACAGCATGCCGTCGGGCCCGAACGCGACATCGCCCGCGTCGTGGTTGAACTGCGGTTCATCGACGCGAAAGAGGATGATCTCCGAGTTGGGATCGGCGACGTTGCTCGTCGCCGGATCGCCCATCACCTCGTACTCCGCCAGAATCTCCTCGTGACAACCGGGATTGAAACCGGATAAGTCGCATGGTTCGGTTCCGGTGCTGGATCTCGGGGCGCTGTAGCGAATGTAGAACAACCCGTTGCTGGCGTAATCGGGATGAAAGGCGAGCCCGAGCAAACCGCGCTCGTCGAAGAAGTCGCCAAGCATGGGCAGCTTGGCCGACACGTCGAGAAACGGCGTGGGCAGCAGCACGCCGCCGTCGACAACGCGAATCTGCCCGGCTTGGTCGACTATGAACAGGCGACCCGACCCGTCCCCCACATGCGTTACCGAAAGCGGTGACGCGAGGCCGTCCGCGACAAGCTCGAGCTGGATCGCGATCGGGTCCGCGCCGCAGAGCGGATCAAGGGCTGCGCAGCTCGAGCCGACACCGCCGAAGGACAGGCCGCCACCGTCGCACGCCGCTTCCTCCACGTCGTCGGTACAAACGCCGCCGACGTTGTCACAGCACGCACCGGTAGTGGAGGGCGGCAGGACGGTGAAGCTGTCGCCCGCGTTGTTGGTGAAGACGGCGTCCCCGATGGTCAATGAGTAATCGGCTGCGTTGTTCGTGCTCTTGGCCCCGGCGGACCCTTGAAACAACAGCGCCGACGTCCCGTTTGACGGAAGCGGGCCGGCGAATGGCGGACCGAAGTTGCCGTCCGAGTCGTTGGTGATGGATCCCGTGTTCATCCCGGTATAGGCGCCTCCTCCCCAGCTCAACCTCCAATAGACGGTCAGTCCGTTGTCGGTTTCGAAGGTGAGGCTTCCCGCGGCGAGATAAGAAGCCGGTATGAGGTTGACCATCGCGGTGCTGACGTCGGAGACTGCCGCCGGGTTGGTATGAGTCGCGAAGTTTGTACTTGATACGAGCACACGAGCGCCGGCGCCTCCGTTCGCCACCGTCGCGGAGAAATCCGCGATGACGACCGGATTCAGGCCGGCGGCGTCCCACGCAACGATACGCGACGGGGCGAGGAAGTTCTGCCCGGCTGTTCGCATCCGCAGCTGGATCGCCTGGGCGGTGGTGTCGCCGTTGACGCCGCCGATCACCTGCTCGACCTGCATCAAGTGAAAGCTCGCCGAAGCACGGTCCGCCGAGGCAGTGACTAAAAGTGTCACCACGAATCCGAACGGAGCCATGTGCCGTTTCATGTATTGTTCCTCCGTTGAGTCCTGTTCCGGAACCGGTGGACGAGGTCACGGCGGTTGGGCAGATACGAGCCTGCCCGCGGTCTTGAAGCCATCGCCGGCGGTACGGGTCGGGCGATTGCGAAGTCGTCAGCGGGGATCGTCGGCGGACTCACTCGCTGGAGGTATCGCCGAGCCGGCGGATTTAAGCGATCGTCAGGCGGCCCGAACCGCCGCCTGTACATGTCCGGGGGAGGCGGATTTCATGCGATTTGCGGGACCGTCGTGTCGAGTTCCGTCACCGAGTGGGGCAGTCCTCGGGGATGGCGGCCCCTTCCCAGACCTCGAACGCCTCGGCGCCGTTGAGAAGGTCGATCGCGGACAGGATGTCAAGTGGTCCGCAAACGTGGCTGCGATCGACGTCGCACTGTACCAGCAACATCGATGGGTAGAGGTCTCCGTCGAGGTTCATGGCCAGGGCGAAAGCATCGTCTGGATCGGTCGTGAGGCTCCCGTCGGAGTCCCCGGGCAAGTAGCCGATGCAGGCTCTTACGCCGCTGTCGTAGTGCAGGATGCAAGTCCATTTCTCGAGCGGGATGCGCCCGCTGAGGTGAATGAGAGCCACATTGCCGGAGGTCTCCACGTGGTCGCACCTCGGCGCCCGTTCACCACCGAACGGCGGGACCTTCCGGATCAGGAAGTCCGAGCACGTCATGCCTTCCGCAGGAACATCGAACTCGAGCTCCAGTGCATCCAAGCCGTACTCTTCCCTGGCGTCGTCGGGATCGTGCGGGATGCCGGCGTCGACCTTGCAGTTGAACCAAGGATCAGGCGGCGGACAAGGGCCGGCCTCGATGACGAGCGGCTCGGTGACCGGCTGGAACAGAACGTTGAACTCGTCGAGGAGGGCGGTGTCCGAGCCCTGGACGAAGTCGAAAGTAAACGTCCCGCAGGCGTCCGGTGAGGCGACGAGCTTGAGCGTGCCGGCGTAAGCCTCGGCGCCAGTATCGATCGCGG
>CBDUZY010000428.1:0-3439 GCA_965371825.1 uncultured bacterium | reverse complement strand
TCCCCGCCGGCTGCTAGGAGCATCGCCGGAACGACCCAAACGGCGAATGTCTCCCAGGCGTCTCCAGGGGACAGCGGAACCATCCACCGACCGAGACTCAAACCCAACGCAACCGCGATCGCCGGCGGTTCGAGCATGTTGAGCGCGACTCCGACTTTCATGCGCCAACCGGCACCGCCCGCCGCTCGGCCGTCCGGGAGCGTGAACACGTCCTCGACGGTCATGAGCACCCGCAGAGCGATGCCGAGGCTTACGCCGAGCAGCGCAGCCGCAGAAAGCGCCGCCACCGGCCAGATTCCTACGGCAATCAGACCGGTCAGGATCGAGATGTTGTTTACGAAAATCGCCGCGGCCCGGCCCAACCATGACCGGCTCCGGATGAGTGGCAAAACGACCACCCTGACCCAGAGCCCGATCCAGCGAACGAACGGAAACCAGCGGTATCGCCCGATGGTCCAGCCGAGAAACGCGGTCGCCAAAGCGATGGCCGTGCCGATCGCCATACCCGGCCAAGATACACCAACCACGCCGAGGGTCCGTGAGAAAAGAGTTGCATCCATCTCTCAGTGATTCCCGCGCACCTCGGTTGCCAGGCGTCCGCTCGAACGGCAATTGTAACCCGCCGCGATGCCGCGGTCCCTCCTGAATCCGCACCGGGCGAATCGCGTCCTGCCTGGCCCCGCCATCCAGCCGGCAACGAGCGAGATTTGAGTGAGGCAAGGCACCACGCTACACTCGCCGACGCGACGCGGACGCGACCAACCTGTGAAATGTGCGCCGCATCGCCGACTTCGAGAGTGCCGTGAGCGATACAAACCCCCATTTCACCGTTCGACGCATCGGCCGTGGTGACCCCGACTTCGACGCCGCGCTGCACTTGGTGCTCGCCGTTCCGCTTCAACGACTCCCGGCGCGTCGCGACGGGCGTGTCGAGGAGTTCCTCGAGGACGTGGGCCGACGTTCGCAGTCCATCGACCTGTTGTTCGGCGCATACGATTCCGCCGGGCTCGCCGGTGCGAGCATAGCCGTGGAATCTCCCGGGGCAGCCGCCCTAGTGCTCGCCGGAGGCAACCCCCCCGACAACCGGAGGTTCGCAGCGACGGAGGCGGCCCTCAGGACCGTTCAGGACGCCGCGTGGGAGCGATCCATTGTCCTGCTAGAGATCCTAACGCCTCCAGACGCCGATCGTTTAGGCAAAGCCGTGGAACGTGCAGGTTTTCGTTACCTTACCCAGTTGATCTACCTTCAATGGGAGTGTGGTCGAGACGACATAACGCATGAGAGTCCGAGCGACGTGACTTTCGTCCTCTATTCCCCGAATCTCGAGGAACTGTTCCAGAGGACTGTTGCGCAAACATACGCGCAAAGCCTTGACTGTCCTGAACTTACGGGCTTTCGCAGCACGGCGGAAGTCCTCGCAGGCCACCGTGCGACCGGCGATCATGATCCAGCGCTGTGGTCGGTCGCGATGCGCGACGGCGATCCGGTCGGTGTTTTGCTCCTTGGCCGTATCGCCCGGTTTCCGGCGATCGAGATCGTCTACATGGGTGTTACGCAGTCCGCACGGGGAACGGGCGTCGGAGACACCCTCCTCGCCCGTGCGATCGACACGGCAACCCGTACGAGTGCCAAACAACTGGCACTAGCCGTCGACCGGCGCAACGCGCCCGCCCGGCGGCTCTACACCCGCTGGGGCTTCGTACAGGCCGCCCGCCGCGAGGCTTGGATCGCAACCTCCCCTCTCATCGGAACTTGCGAGAAACAGGACAAAATAAGGGGTTTCCAGCGCCGGATAGTGTCGGACCACGCGCCGAAAATTCTCAAATAAAAAAATCGACGCTAAACCCTTGTGATTAGGAAGGTGCCGACATCTTCACCAAATCCGGCGAAGAAAAACTGTTGACCGCGTTCCCGGGGCGCGGTATTTTCCACGTTACGGCATCGGGCTTACCAGACTCTTGGGCGGTCACCGACGGCAAGAACCGCGTGCCGATGTTTTGATTATCTAGAAACTTCCGGTTGCACAGGGCCCACCGCAAGTCGGGCATGGCGTGGGAAGGTTCCTCTTCTATCCGAAAGGAGCTGCTAGTGGTTGTTTGCGCGGAGGACGCCGTTTCGGCGATCGAGGCACGGATTGCGGAGAAGCTCGGCCCCAAGCGGTTCAATGTCTGGTTCAAGAACGCAACGCAGTTCTCGTTGACCGATGGCTACTTGCGGGTGAGCACCCCCAATCACTTCGTCGGAGAGTGGATAGAGCGCCACTTCTCGACCGTGATAGTGGAGGCCGCGCGCGATGTAACCGGACAGGAGTACAACCTCAACTTCGCGACCGACCCCGCTATTGCCCGAACGCTCGGCAAGAAGCAACCCGACCTGCAGGTCGAGTTCGTCGCCAACAACCCCGCCCGTGTTGCCAGAGAACAGCGCAGGGTCGGTTCGCCACCGATGCCCGTACAACTCAAAGGCAAGATGTCCGATTTTGTCGTCGGACCGTCGAACCGTCTCGCGTACGCGGCGGCCGTCAACGTCATCGAGAGCCCGGCGGGCCAGTACAACCCGTTATTCATCCACGGCGGTTGCGGTTTGGGCAAAACGCACCTGCTCCAGGCGGTGTGCAACGGACTCGAGCAGCGACATCCACAGCTCCGCTGGCGCTATGTGTCCGGTGAGGAGTTCACGAACGACTACGTCTACGCGATCAAGGCCCGCGAAATGGGCGCGTTTCACAGCCGCTACCGGAACCTGGACGCCCTGGTCATCGACGACGTCCACTTCCTGGCCAACAAGCGGGCGACACAGGATGGGTTTCTTCACACTTTCAAGGCGATCGACGCCGCCGGTAAGCAGATCGTCCTGGCCTCCGATGCCCATCCCAAGATGATCGGGCATTTCTCGGAGCAGCTCGTCAGCAGATTCGTCGCCGGGATGGTGGTCCGCATCGAGTCACCGGACCTCGAAGTCCGCACCGGAGTGCTTCGTCAACGTGCCCTGCGGCTCAAGGTTGATGTGGGCGACGCCGTGATACGACACATAGCGGAGAACTTCCGAGCCAACATCCGGGAGCTGGAAGGTGCCCTGCTGAAGGTCGTCGCCCTGGCCCAGGTAAGCGGTGAGCCGATCACCCTCGCCCTGGCGGAACGCGCCATCCGCGATCTCGTTCGCCAAACCGCCCCGGTCGTCATGCTCTCGGACATCGAGAGCGTAGTCTCGATCTACTTCGGCCTAACCCCGGCCGATCTCCATACGTCGCGGAAGTCACGGACGATCGCCCTTGCACGCGGGATCGCGATGTATCTCGCGAGAAGGCATACGGATATGAGCTTTCCGGAGATCGGCCGCTTTATGGGCAACAAGAACCACTCCACGGTCATCCTGGCGTCCCGCCGCATCTCCAAGATGCTCCAGGAGAACGGCTCGGCCCAGTGGATGACCCCGGAGG
>CBDUZY010000427.1:0-3455 GCA_965371825.1 uncultured bacterium | reverse complement strand
CGAAACTCGCCCTCGGGTGGAGCCAAACTCCCGTGGGTGCTGTAGACTGGCGGCCCTGGCATGCCACCACGGCGATTCGCCAGACGCCATGGCGGTTCGCCGGACGCGGCATGATCGGGAGTAGCGCAATGAGTCTCACCACGCCGATGACGTTGATCATCTCATTCGCTCTCCTGGTGTGCCTAGCCGTCGGGCTCGCGATTCTGTTCCGTTCGCTCGCGGGCCGCGGCAGCCCCCGCAACACACCGCCCAGGGATGAAGCGGCGCATGCAAAGGAATGCCCGCGCTGCCACAGTACCAATCCACCGGAAGCGAAGTTCTGCGCTCGTTGCGGAACTGAACTCAATACATGAGGACACCTGTCACCTGAGAAAGGACCGTAATCATGTCCGACCAACCACCTAAGACAATACCGCGTGCGATGCCGGCGTGCCGCCCGGGCCCGCCCGGGTTGGTAGCCGCGGCGATCGGCCTGCTGCTGGTCCTGGCCGTCGGCGTGGGAGGCCTATTCTGGTTCGTGATCCGCGTCGAAGTGAACGCGGGTGAGATCCTCGTCCTGGTCAACAAGACCGGCAAGCGCATTCCCGAAGCGCTGGCCGACGAGTTCGGCGACCAGGTCGTGCTCTACGATGAACTCGTTCAGGCGATTTCCGGGTTGACGGGTGATTCCGAGGAGGACGTCCGGAACGGATACAAGGGCGTTCGCCATGCGGTGTTTTCCGAAGGACGCTACTTCCCGAACCCGTACTCGTACAAAGCGATCAAAATGCGAGCGACGATCATCGGTCAGAACGAGTTGGGTGTTCTGATCCGCAAGTATGGGAGACCGCTGGCGTTCCCGAAGACCGTGGCGACCGAGCCCGACGAACGCGGCCCGGTAACCGAGATTCTCCGACCGGGTCGTTACAACATCAACCTGCTAGCCTACGAAGTGCAGAAGTTCCCGGCCATTCAGATACCTGAGGGGCACGCGGGCGTGGTCACACTCCTAAGCGGAAAGGACCCCGCAAAGAAGAACACGTTTACGGTCGCCCCTGGCGAGAAGGGGGTACAGCGCGAGACGCTGCCTCCGGGACTCGAGTACTACAACCCCTATCTCAAGCAGATCGAGATCGTCGACGTCAGAAGCCAGAAGTACGACATGCTCAGCGACGACGCGATCCACTTCCCCTCGAACGACAGCTTCAGGATCACGATCGAAGGGACCATCGAGTGGGCGATTCGGACCGACCGGGTGGCTGAGGTCACCGTAGCCTACGGTGACGAGGCCGACATCCTCAGCAAGATCATCCTGCCCAACGCCCGGAGCATAGCCCGCATCCAGGGCTCCAAGCTCCAGGCCCGGGAGTTCATCAGCGGCAAGACGCGGACGGCGTTTCAGGATCGGCTCCTCTTGGAGCTGAGAAAGGAGTGTCGCCGGCAGGGTATCGATATCAAGGCCGCCTTGGTGCGCGACATTCAGACGCCGGTGGAGATTGCGTCCCTTATAAGCTATCGCGAACAGGCCGACCAGGAGATCGAACGGTCCACGAACGAAATGGAGGAGGCCAAGGCGGAGGCCCAACTCGTCGAACAACGCGAACTGCAAGCGCGGAACAGGGAGGTCGGCGACGCCAGACAACAGGTCGTTACGGTGACCAAGAGGGCCGAGCAGGACAAGATCGTCGCGGTCACCCAGGCCAACCGCCAGCTCGAGGTCGGCAAGCTGGAGCTGGAAGCAGCCACAAAGCAGGCGGACGCGATTCGTGCCAGGGGCGAGGCGGAGGCGAACGTCGTCCTGTACGACTATCAGGCGCGGGCCGAACCGCTGGCGATGGCGGTGGCCGCCTTCGGTGACGGCACAACCTACGCCCAACAGTTCTTCCTGCGACGAATCGCTCCCTCGATCACTTCGATCCTAACAAATACGGAGGGCCCGTTCGCGGAGATCTTCAGGGAGTTACAGGACTTCGGCACACAACGGGCGGCGGCCTCGAAAGGAGGTGGGCAATGATGCAAAGATTGATTCTATCAGCCGTAGGACTCGTCTTCATCGGGATCGCAATCCTGGGAGCGGTGGCTTGGTTCACGTTCCGCGTTTACGTACCGGAGGATCGGTGCGCGGTGCTCATTCGCAAGACGGGTACAGCGCTGCCGCCGGGCCAGCTCGTGGCGACCGAGCCGGGCCAGCGCGGGATTCAGGAGGTGGTCCTGGGACCGGGACGCTACTTCTACAACCCGATTACCTGGAACTACGAAATCAAACCGCTGACCACCATTCCCGCGGGCGATCCGAGCACCTGGGAGTGGATACACTCGCTGGACGCCCGGCAGCGGGATGCACTTCGCGCCGGCACATTCGACTTGAAGGGCGAGTTCCCGAAAGTCGGCGTAGTCGCGCGGCGCGTGGGCAAGAAACCCGCCCCCCAGCAGGTGATCGTGTCGCGCGAGTCGGGAGTGACCGGAATCCTCGAGGAAGTGCTGACGCCCGGCACCTACAAGATCAACCCGTACGTTTACGAGGTCAAGATTCATCCGGCCGTGGTAATCCCAGCCGGATTCGTCGGTGTCGTGACCAATCTGTTCGGCGAGAAAGCGGTAGCGGCAACGGACGTCGAGGCAAGTGATGGGGGCACAGCGGAAGGGACAAGTGAACCAAGCGAGGCGGAGGCGCTCTTGGGCCATGGGCGACCCTTGGCTAAGCCCGGTGAGCGGGGGACTCTGCGCGACGTGCTCCAGCCGGGTGTTTACTTCATCAACCCCAAGCTCCAGAAGGTGACGCTTGTAGAAATCGGCTTCAACGAGTATTCCCAGACGAAAGTGGACGAGACGCATAACTACCGCATCTCGTTTCCGTCCGACACCGGTTATTTGATCCGGGTGGGCGTGACGGTTATCTGGGGCATCCACCCGAAGCACGCGGCTGAGATCATCAACGAATTCGGCAACATAGACCGCGTTCTCGACAAGGTGATCGGTCCGCAGTTGCGCTCGATTTGTCGAAACATCGGCTCGACGTACGACGCCCGAGACTTCATCCAGGGCGAGAAGCGAGAGATGTTCCAACGGGCGTTGACCGCCGAGTTGCAGCGCATCTGCCGGGCGAAGAACATCGAGATTCTGATTGCCCTTGTGCGGGAGATCGAGGTCCACGCTCCTTCCGCGGGTGTCGAGGGCGGGGACGTCACCGAGGACCTGAAGCGGACGATCCAGCAGAGCCACATCGCCATCGAAAGCCGCCTGACCATGAACAAGCAGCAAGAAGCCGCGGCGGTAAGGGCCAAGCTCGAAGTGGAGCGCAAGAAGGTCGACATCGCCCGGGAGACGGTGAAGGCCGACACGCGCGTCATGGTCGCAAACGTCCTCGCCGAAGGAGAGAAGAGCGCCGCCGAGATCGATGCCCAGGCGCAGCTCGACGTCGCCACGATTCAGCAAGAGGTGGCCAAGTACGAAGCCCAGCGCATCGACATACTCGG
>CBDUZY010000426.1:0-3465 GCA_965371825.1 uncultured bacterium | reverse complement strand
GGACTTGCCGTCTAAGAGTTCGCCGAATAGCTCGAAGTACTGATGCAGGTGGCGGGTGAACAGGAAATGCTGCTCGACTCGCTTCCGGGCTCGTCGACCCAGCTCTGTCGCGAAAGCCGGATCATGAATGAGCCGCTTCAGGGCATTGGCGAAGCTGCGGAGGTCGGCCGGGTCGTCGACCAGAAGACCGTGGACCTCATTTTCGATCTGGTCCTGGATTCCGCCCACCGCACTTACGACCAGGGGACGGCCCTTCCACATCGCCTCCGTCACCGTCAGCCCGAAACCCTCGAACAAGCTCTTTTGCACGACGATGGATGCGTGTCGCTGAAGGGCGTTAACCAGTGCCCCGTTTTCCTCTCGGTCGGCCATCGGAAGGCAGGCGATGTGGACGTGTTTGCGAACGTCATGCGGGAGACTTCGCCAGGCTTCCTGAACCATGTCGAGCACGTGTCCACCCTCGGGGTCATCCGCGACGGCGGAGACATTCGGACCGGCGAGGACCAGGGAAGCGCCTTCGCTTGGAATGTACTTCGTGAAGCCCTCGATTACGCCCAACGGATCCTTGAGCTGGTCCCAGCGCGAGACCTGGACGATGAGCGGACGGTCGGGCCGGGGCGGCCTACCGAGGTGCATGACGTCGGCGCATCGTTCGACGTACCCTACCGAGCCGTCCTCACGAGTGAACCGCGGTTCAACCTGATCGTCCGGGCTGTCGAGGATCCCCGCTCTTACCAGAATCGCTTGAACGACCTCCGGTGCCAAAGGCTGGTTCTTGGGCGACAGGGGATCGATGGAGGGCTGGATGATTACGGTCTTGTCGCGATCCAACTGAGGCGGAACGAACGCCGCCCTCGTGAAGACATACCGATCGGCGCACTGTATATACGGCGTGAGGAAGTCCCACGCTCGGGTCACCAGTTCGTTCAACGAGTTGTGCCCGATGTGGCAGCGCCAAATCACCTTGGCCCCGAGCTTGCGGATCGTCGGGACCAGCCCGGCGGTCTGTGGATCGTGGCAGACCACCACGTCTTTGGGACGTATCAGCTCGGATAGTGCCCCGAGGTTGTCGGCGAGCGTGAACTCGTAATGCCTGCGCTCTTCATCTCCGAGCGGACCGCCGTCGCCGGCGTGGCCGTGGAGGTTGTTGTGCAGACGTTTCGTAAGGTCGAAGAATCCGGGATTGCCGTCCATGACCAGCCACCGGGCATCGACGCCCAGTCCGCGGGCGTACGCCAGCAGGGACTGGAGCATCTCGGCGACGCCGCCGCCTCGCGCGGTGGAGTTGATGTTCCACACTACGCTTCCGATAAGCTTCTCTCGGGCCTCTACGGTCGCCTCGTGGAACTCGGCGTAGCGCGCAGCGCCGATGGCGGTCCGGATTCGTTCGTCGGGTATTGGGGCAATCGGTACTTCGTTCATCAGTAGTCTTTACGGCCAATTATCGACTTCGGTCGAGGCGCCGGCCTAGCCAAAATCCAGGCCCGGCGACAGGCTGCCGGTGAGACACGACAACGTCACTCGACCCTTTGACAAGGGGACGCAGCGTTCCGATAAGGCGAGCGCCTTCATCTCCAGTGGTCAGTTTACTGGTTCGCCGGGCCCGGCGTATCGAATTCCCGCCTGCGGTCGAAGAATCGCGCCGGCCCAAGAGCCCCAAACGAGTTCAGTCGATTCTAGGACTTCGTTGCACTGCGGAGAAGTGGTTTCGTCGCATCCCACCTGGAACGCTCGCGAGCGACTACGTCGCAGCACAACTACGTGGTCGGTCGAATCATCCCGGATTCGTTCTCCGCCGAGATCGGCGGCAAAGGCTCGAATGCATGCTCGTCCTGGTCGAGCGACGGGGGAAGCGGAGCGACCAGGTTCACCGCCTTGGACTTTACCGTTCCGTCTGTGGGGTCGACCGCGCCGGCCCCTTCGTTAGGGTCCGCCTCATCACGTGCCTCCCCGACGCTCGCCTCGAGAAACAGGTTCACCCAACGTTTGATGTCGTTTTGTTTGATGATGCGGCGGAGGCGCCCCATCCGCGATGCACGCTCTTTCTCGTGCATGGTCAGGGCTCGCCATATGGCATCAGCCATGCCCTCGATGTCGTACGGATTGACCAGCAGGGCACCCCGGTGCAACTCCGACGCCGCCCCGGCGAACTCGCTGAGAATCAAGACGCCGGTTTCGTCGACATTACAGGCGCAATACTCCTTGGCCACGAGGTTCATCCCGTCGTTAAGCGGTGTTACCAGAGCGACGGCGGCCGCCCGGTAGTACGCGGCAAGCTCGGTACGGTTCAGGAATCGGAACGTGTAGTGGACCGGCACCCACCCCGGCTCCGAGTACTCGCCGTTAATCTCGCCGACCAGCTCGTCGATCTCTTCTTTCATGCGCTGGTACGAAGGTATGTTCTCCCGGCTCGGCACCACGACCTGAACGAGCCTCACCTTTCGCCTCAACTCGGGAAACCGCTGAAGAAGGCGGCGAAAGGCCCTTAGCCTCGTGGGGATGCCCTTGGTGTAGTCCAGCCGATCGAGGCCCAGGAGCATCTTCCGATCCTGCAGTTCTCCCTGCAAGCGGGCTATCAGTTCGGCAACCTCGGGGGTGTCGGCCTCTTTGGCGAAGTCGGCGAAGTCGATGCTGATCGGGAAAGTGCCCACAAGAACGGATCGAGTAGCGGTCGTGATTGTCTGGATGCGCCCCCGACCGGACACCGTGGCGTCTCGCTGGAGGGCCCGCACACATTGCACGAAGTTACGCCGGTCGCGCAGGGTCTGAAAACCGAGAATATCGTAGGCGAACATCGACCGCAGAAGCTGGAACCGCCAGGGGAGCTTTAGAAAGATATCCAGCGACGGAAACGGTATGTGGAGGAAGAAGCCGATCCGATCCTCGACTCCAAGCGCCCTCAGCTCGTCACCGAGCGGCATGAGGTGATAGTCATGCACCCAGAGGAAGTTGCCGCCGCCGTCCGCCGTCCGGTGTACGACCTGGGCGAACTTGCGGTTGACGGTCTCGTACGCGGTCCAGTACGCCGGATCGAAATTGCACCGCTCGTCGAGGCTGTGAAAGAGCGGCCAGATGACTTCGTTTGAGAAACCGGCGTAGAAGCGGTCTCGCTCCAGCCGGCTGAACGTGACAGGCTTGAGTTCGTAGCCTGTGTCCCGGCCCGCCTCTTCAAGAAGAGAATCAACGTCTACGTTGTCTTCCTCGACGGTTCCCGCCCATCCGATCCATGTGCCGCCACGATCCCGCAAGACAGGGGCGACCGCGGAGACCAATCCTCCCGAGGCAGGACGAACGCGCCAGGTTCCGCCCGCTTTTTCCACGATAGACGGCAGGCGGTTGGAGACGATGATCAAGCGAAGGGATTCCTGAGTCACTGTGTCTTTATACATGACCGGCTCCAGCGCGTCAAGAAAGTGATCAACTCGTCCGGCGGTTTGAGCCACACATCGGCGAGGGTTTCGCGCG
>CBDUZY010000425.1:0-3471 GCA_965371825.1 uncultured bacterium | reverse complement strand
CAGCGGATGTCGAAGAAGCCCGTATTGCCACTCTCGAGTGGGCTCTGCTACCCGCACTTGGCAGGCACCAGTACACTCCGAAGCTGTTACATCGCGAGCTTTCCCGCAGTCCGAAGTTTTTCGCCCAAGTGGTCGGCCTCGTCTTCCGCTCGGAAGGTGAAGAACCTCGTGAGCAATCGGAAGAGGAGCAGGCGCGTTGGAGACACGCGTATGAGTTGTTGCAGTCCTGGCGCTGGCGTCCACTTCCCGGCATGCCTGAGGACGGAGATATTCAGCCGGAAGCCATACGAAGATGGGTAATCGAGGCGCGCGACATCCTACGCGGTGACGGACGACTTGGAGTCGGTGACCGGACGATCGGCGAGGTTCTAAGCGGAACACCTGCTGGTGATGATGGGGTCTGGCCACATCCCTGCCTGCGCGACCTGATAGAGGAAATCGAGAGTGACGACTTTGAGCAGGGAATCTTCATGGGCTTGCTCAACAGCCAGGGTGTTGTCAGCCGAAGCCTGAAGGAAGGTGGTGCGCGTGAGCGCAAGGAAGCGGAGAAATACGAGGGGTGGGCACACGCCGTTTCATGTCAATGGGGCCGAACAGCTGCAATGCTTCGTAGACTGGGAGAGTATTACCGGGCCCGCGCCAAGGAGGAGGACCAACGAGCTGAACTCCGTGAAGACTTGTCTGATTGACATAGGTCTGGCGTACTGTAGTTGTTTCGTGATATTGTCCACGTGATAAACTGGATTATCACGTAGAGAATGGCACATCGAAACCCGCCGGATTCCGGCACTGCATCACTGGTTGAATCCTACCCGCTACCGCCGGGCAGGACGACCCTCGACGCAATCGCGGCCATCCCTGAGGAGCACGTCTGGATGGCCAGCCGGAAGAGCCCGCGCACCCGCCGGGCCTACCGTCAGGACGTTGAACACTTCATGCGGACGATCGGCATCCGTTCGGTTGACGAGCTCCGCGGCATGGACCATAGAGCCGTCCTGGCGTGGGAAGCCTACATGCGGGAAGTCGAGCTGGCGGAGGCCTCGACAATCCGTCGTCGCCTGGCGGCATTGTCCAGCCTGTTCAAGCACCTGATCAAGCACGGCGCCGCTGACCGCAACCCGGTCCGGGACGTCGAGCGGCCACCGATCAACCGTCGGGATGGCTCCACTCTAGCTTTCTCACAGGCCCAGGCCCGGCGGCTTCTCGATGCCCCGAGCCCGGACACGATCGCCGGCCTCCGAGACCGGGCAATTCTCTCCGTGGGACTTCAGACCGGCCTTCGACGGGCCGAGATCGCAGGCTTGACGGTCGGCGACCTGAACGTGAACCGCGGTTTCGATTCGCTCCGAGTCGTCCGCAAGGGGGCGAAGAAGGACGCCATGGCCATCAACCCGCAGACAGCCCAACGGATCCGGGCATACCTCGAAGCCACCGACCACGGCGACGATTTCGACGGCCCGCTCCTTCGGCCCCTCCGCCACAACGGCAAGCAGCGGTCGCCACGGCGGCACCTCGACCCGGACACCATCGACCGGATCGTCAAGAAGTACGCCCGCCCGCTCGGCCTGAGCCGTGGCTACTCGGCCCACTCGATGCGGGCCACGTTCATTACAACCGCCCTGGAGAACGGCTGCAGCCTGGAGGATGTCCAACGCGCCGCCGGCCACGCCGACCCATCCACGACCAAGCTCTACGACCGCCGCGGCTACAATCCAGAGAAATCGGCCTCGTTCTTCGCCAACTACTGACTGAGAACGCCCCTTTTCACAAGTCCGAGACTCTCAGCGCCTGTAAGCTCACCCGCGAACAGACGTTGCCGCCGCCATGCGCGGCCGCTGCGGCCGGGGGTTCTTAGGCTGTGCGCTGCCTCGTCCGAACGCCCACGCCTCTATCCCGTGGTTTCCAACCCCCGATGGGCTCCACAAGCGGGGTTGTGGCGGGTACAATTCTAGCTGTATGCCAAACGCATCGAATATCCTCGTGTCCTGGGTCGGGCACACTGACCTGCTGATGTGGGCGGCGACTTTGCCGACGGATCAACGGGAGAGGGTGCGCAGGGCCACTGGAAAGCCGATTCCGGAGCAACAGGCGGGTGGGCCGGTAGCCGCAGCCGCGGCGGTGTTACCGTTCGACGAGATTCACTTGATTGCGGATTGCGACGAGTCACTTGCCCGCGACTTCCACGCCTCGTTTCGGTGTGGTGGTTCCGTACATCCGGTTTCCCTCAAGTCGCCGACCGATTACGCAGTAGTCTTTGAGGCAGCCGAATCGCTGCTACGAAAAACCGCACCGCGACCCCAGAAGAAAGGAGGGCAGCTCTGGCTGAATCTGAGCTCTGGCACTCCCGCGATGGCTGCAACCCTCGTACTTCTGGGCAAGACGCGGTATCCGGCCAGATTCCTTGCGTCCTATCGAAGTAAAGCGGAAGAGGTTGAGATTCCATTTGACATCACGGTCGAGTATCTACCCGAACTCCTGCGTGAACCTGATGCAGCACTCCAGGCCTTGGCAGAGCGGGCGCCGTCCGAAATCGCGGGTTTCAACGCGATCGCTGGCAACAGCCAGGCGATTCGCTTGGCGGTGGGTCGTGCGAAACGTGCTGCGATCCGAGATGTGTCGGTTTTGATTCTCGGTGAAAGCGGCGTCGGAAAGGAGCTGTTTGCCCATGCGATCCACCGGGCCAGCCACCGGCGAGAGGGTCCATTTGTTCCAGTCAACTGCGCAGCGATTCCGAGAGAGCTACAGGATTCGATCCTGTTTGGCCACGCCAAGGGTGCTTTTACCGGTGCGGCAACCGACAAGCCCGGTTCATTCCATGAGGCAGACGAAGGGACATTGTTCCTCGATGAGTTTGGCGACCTCGATCTTTCCACACAGGCCGTGTTATTACGGGCACTCCAGCCCGGAGTTGACGACCCGCCATGCCAACGCCGCGTGCGGCGGGTCGGCGCGAAAAACGATGACGTCTTGAATGTTCGAATTATCGCTGCGACAAATCGTGAACCGCAGGCGCTAATCCTCGGAGGGTCTCTCCGAGACGATCTCTACTACAGAGCCGCGACTATCGTCCTGCGCGTGCCCGCACTCAGGGAACGCCGGTCGGACATTGGGTTGATAGCAAAGACACTACTTGCTCGAATCAACTCTGATTTCGAGAGGACCGAGCCCGGCTACGAGCACAAAACGCTTTCTGCATCCGCAAGCGCGTTTGTGGTCCGGCAGGACTGGCCCGGCAACGTCCGCCAGCTGAATAACGTGCTTGTTCAGGCCGCAGTAATGTCGACTAGGCCCACGATTGGACGAAACGAGATCGAAGCAGCCATGACAGATGCGGCCGTTCCTGCCGCGGAGAACGCCTATCTCGATGTCCCGTTAGGTGACGAATTCGACCTCCAGGCGCAACTGGAGGGTGTTCACCGCCTTTTTCTGGAGCGGGCCATGCGCGAATCCGGCAGCGTTAAGGCGAAGGCC
>CBDUZY010000424.1:0-3476 GCA_965371825.1 uncultured bacterium | reverse complement strand
TGGGCTTGCGGCTCTGATCGCAACTATCCGGTCTGCGCGTCCGTGCGGAATCGGAAGACGCTTCCGACGTGAGGCAGCTCACAGCGATCAGCCAGGCGTTTTTTGAACACGCTTCGGGCGCCGTCACCGGTGCAATGGCACGGTGCCATTCGTGCGACGCCGAGACTGTCGAGCCGATCGATGACGGCGTTGGCATCCGCCTCGGAATGGCGGAGCATGTGGAAGCCGCCGAACGCGAGCTGAATCGGCCCGCCGGTGACCTCCTTCGCCCGAGCGGCCATGTTGTCCACGCCGGGATGGGCACAGCCGGTGACCATCACCCAACCCTCGCCGGTCTCGACGAACAGGCCGTGCTCCGGGATCGCGCCTTGGCCGAGCGTGCCGGTCGTCCGAACGCCGGGGCAGATCTCCCGCGACTCCGCCGCCTCGATCGGCTGGGAGCCGGAGGACCGGGCGTGCTCGATGAACTCAACCGGGAAGCCGGTCGGAATGTACACCGGCAGGTCCTTCCGCTCAGCCGCTACGGAGGCGAGCCCGTTGGTGTGGTCCCAGTGAATGTGGCTGAGCACCACGACGTCGATGCTGTTGATGTCGATCTTCAGCCGGCGCATGTTCGCCAGCAGGGCCCAGCCGGCGCCGCCGGTGTCGAAGAGGATGGTCTTCTCCATGCCGCTGATCACGCAACCAAACCCCCACTCGGGCCTCAGATCATCCCGGCCGGCGTTGTTGTCGTGGACGATCGTCATCACGACTTCACGCTTTCGCGGGCTCGGCTTCGTAGGTGTGGAGGGTTCGGCCATGGCTGATCGTGCAAGGCTAGGCAACCATACTGGCGCGGTCAAGGCGGCCACGAGAATCTCGCGCCGCTCGGCGCTTACGCACTTGTCAAATGCGTCGGTGCTCATGTTTGTCGCCCTCGGAAGCTCCGCTCGTCCACGTATAGTCTGATACATGCGAGCCCCGTGTCGAAGCTCAATCCTGTCGTTTGGTGTCGTCCTATGGCAGGATCACCCAATTCGTCGTCCTCGGCGAAACCGACACGGACCGTCTGTCCTGGCGGACCTCTCGGGAGCCGCGACTTCCGACATATCGCTATCGTACCTTGGCCTAGGGCAACTCGTGTCACCGGTGTGCGTTCGTCAAAACGTGACGACGTTGTAAGCAGTATAGCCAAACTCACAATGGGAGACGTGGCGGAAAAAGTGTGGCAGCACCTTGCAGCCGGTGGTGCCACCGCCCGATGGCGGACGGCGTTACATCGCAGCCTGTGAAATGTCGCCGACGCGCCACCGGACGCGTGTCACCCGGCGCTGATTATGCGGTGCTTCCACTTTTCGCACGGGTACGCTATACTGCCGGCCGTTGGCTAAGGCGCGAAGCCGATTACGGACCCCACACAGCCGTTTGGCGCGGCGTCGGCGGCACGTTCCTTGCCACGCGATTGCCGTCGGAATAGCGCGGACAGACAAGGCGTATACAAAATGATCACACAGAGTGCGAACGTAAAAGAGGACACCTGGATCCCCACGTCCTGCGGCGGCTGCTACGCCCAGTGCGGGATCAAGGCCCACCGGGTCAACGGCGTGATCGTCGACCTGGAGGGGAACCCTGAGACGCCGGCCGGCAGCGGTCGAATCTGCGCCAAGGGCACGGCCCAGCTCATGTCGCTATACGACCGGTATCGCATCAACTACCCGGTCAAGCGGACCAACCCGCAAAAAGGCGTGGGCGTCGACCCGAAGTGGCAGCGGATCACCTGGGACGAGGCGATCGACACCATAGTCAACAAGTTCAAGAACATGAAGGACCCGCGTGGGACGTACTTCCAGGCAACCACGGTCCAAACCAGCGAGATTCGCTTCGCGGTTCCGGCCTTCATGCGTGCGTGGGGCTTCAAGAACTACTGGGTGTCGGGAGGCGGGCTGTGGTGCGGCAACGGTGCCCACTTTATGAACGGCATCATGCACGCCGCCTGGTCGATCATTCCCGACTGGAACTATAATAACTACACGATCTACTTCGGCTGCTCGAAGGGGCACGGTGCGGGTCATGCGGCGCTGCAGAGTGCCCAGTGGGTGGCTGACGCCCGGGCGAGGGGCATGAAGGCCGTGGTCTTCGACCCGTTCCTCTCGACGCAGGCCTCGAAGGCCCACGAGTGGGTGCCCTGCCGCGTCGGAACCGACGGTGCGATCGCCCTGGGGATGATCAACGTCATTCTCAACGAGTTGGAAGTGTGGGACGCCGACTACCTCAAGAAAAAGACGAACGCCCCCTATCTGATCAAGCCCGACGAGCATTACGCACGCGATCCGGCGACGAACAAGCCCCTTGTCTGGGACCCGACCGACGGCAAGGCCAAGACCTTCGACGACCCGTCGATCAAGGACTACGCCCTTCAGGGCACGTACGACGTCGACGGCACCACTTGCCACCCGTCGTTCGAGCTTCTCAAGAATCACGTCAAGAAGGAATACCCGCTGGACAAGGTCGAGAAGATCAGCAGCGTACCGGAGTCGACCATCCGCCGCATCGCCAAGGAGTTCGTCGAGCACGCCCAGATCGGCAGCACGGTTATGATCGACGGCAAGCAGCTTCCGCTCCGACCGTCCGCGGCCATCTTCTTTCGGGGCAGCCAGGGGCACGTCAACTCAGGGTGGAACTGCCTGGAGATTGACCTTCTTAACCACATCATCGGGGCGTCGGACGTACCCGGTGGAGCGATGGGTCACGGACCGCCGGTCTCACACGGACACCCGGACACCGGCAAGCCCAACACCGTGCCCTACGCCTGTCCCGACGGCCTGATGGTCGTAAAGGGCTGGGTCTACGACCACAAACCCTATCCGCTAAGAGAGCCCGCCCCGCCGCAGAGGCTGGACCTACAGGACATGTTCCCCTGCTCGGTCTACAACGCCTTCACGATCTGCACACCCGAGTGGGAGAAGTATCTCAAGGACTTCAAGATCGACTACCGTCCGGAAATCATGATCAACTTCGGTTCCAATTCCGTGATGACCATGGCCAACTCGGAGGACGTGACCGAGAACTTCCTCAAGAAGTTCGACTTCGTCTTCTCGTTCAACATATACCACAACGAGTTCACCGAGGCCGTCGCGGACATCGTGCTTCCCGACGCCTGCTTCCTGGAGCGCTATACGCCCTGCGTAACCTTCCCGTCGACCTTCTGCCACCCGACGGGAATGGACCACTGGGTCTGGCAGATTCGCCAGCCCGTCGTCGAACCGATCGCCGAGCGCCGTGACTTCAACGTGGTTATGCTGGAGATCGCCAAGCGCCTGGGCGTACAAGACAAGTACTACCAGGCGATCAACGACATCATCCCCGTCCGCTACGGCGGGGAGATGGCTCCTGAATACAAGCTCGACACTTCGCGTGATTACACTTGGAGGGACATCGTCGACAACGTTCTCAAGGACCGGCTCGGCGAGGACAAGGGTCTGGACGCCCTGATGAAG
>CBDUZY010000423.1:0-3477 GCA_965371825.1 uncultured bacterium | reverse complement strand
GTGTCACCCGGACAAGCCCGCCAAGAAGGAGTTCGTCCACGGGCCCGTGGCGGTCAACGGCTGCTTAGCCTGCCACCACTTCCACAAGGCCCCGTATCCCAAAGTGCTGATAGCGGACGAGCAGTCGCTCTGCTTTCGCTGTCACGTGGCGGAAGAGCTGTCCGCCGGCGGGTATCACGCGACCATCAAGGAAGAACACTGCGTGGACTGCCACGACTCCCACGGTGGTGACGATCGCTTTTTCCTCACCCCGCGGGGACGCGAGGCACTGGTTTCCTTGGAAACACCCTGATCGTTGAACGGAAGCAACGAACAGATTCAGTCTGCCAAGCAGACGCATGGTTGCCCGCGGGGCGCGGGCCTGCGCGCTTGCGTGCTCGCGCTCAGTGCGACCTGCATTGTGGCCCTCGCCGGCTGCCACTCGCAACCCGGAAGAGCGTACGGGATCAAGAACCTCGAGATCACAGACTTCGGCGGACATATCGACTTCATCGTCAGACACAGAGACAGGGAACTGAAATCCAAGACGGGAGACAGCAAGACCGCGTCCGAGGAGACCATCTTCGAGGAGAGCATTGGCCTCGAAACCGAAGGGTACGTGCTCCACCCGAATATCCTCGAGTTCGGGCTTGGGGGACTGTTCGGTCTGGTGCAGGAGGACTTCTCGGATGAGATCGACGGAAGGAAACGCGAAAGCAGCCAAGACGGCGATCTGTACGAGTTCGACGTGGACGCCCGGTTCTTCAAGAAGAGATCCTGGCCGGTGTCGGTGTACGCTCAGCGACGCCGCGGACTGGTTCCGCGACCCTTCCTTCCCAGCCTCGAAACGACGACGACAAGCTACGGCATGACCTGGCAATACGTAAACAAGAAGACGCCGCTTAGCCTGCAGGTTTCGCACACCGACGCCGAATTGAGCCCCCTGCTGATCGGCGCGGGCGAAGAGGAGGATGGGCGACAGATAAACACCGAGGTGCGATTCGAAGCCGGTTACAACTTCAGCGACGACAATGCTGTCTCGCTGCTGTACAAGCACGAATCGGTCGACGAGGAGCCTTTCAAGATCAAGTATGACGCCGACGAGATCACGCTCTCGCACCGGCTGGCGTTCGGCAGCGAGAAGCAACACCGCTTGCGCTCGGAGCTGAACTTCCTCGACCAACGTGGTACGATCGACATCGATCGCGCCCGCTGGCGCGAGGATCTGCACCTGGAGCACTCCGATACGCTGGAGTCTCGTTTTCGGTTGGAGGCCCTGGACAGGACGCGCGGGAATCGATCGCCCGACGTCCCGCCTGTCGAGGAACGGTCGTTCTACATTACAGGCACGCTGCGGCACCAGCTCTTCGAGAGCCAGACCTCACAGGTTCAGCTCTTCGCCCGAAGGCAGGAATTCGAACCGGACCTCGAGATCACCAGATACGGCGGGCTGGCGACGGTAAGCTACCGTAAGACCAACCGGTGGGGCGTTTTGCACGCCAACTACGGCTTTCGTGTCGAGCACAACGACCACGACGGATCGACCCGGACGAACGAGGTCGTCGACGAGACGCACATGTTTCGCGACCCACAGCCGATTACGCTCGGTAACCGAAACGTGATTGTCGGTACGATTATGATCACGGCCGAGGATCGGGTCACGCCGTACCATCGGGGGATCGATTTCTCGATCCAGACCATCGGCAATCGTGTGGAGATAATGCGTTTCCCGGGCGGTCGAATCGCGGACGGCGAGACCGTGTTGGTCAGCTATCTGTTCGAGTTCGGCGGGGCCTTCGAGCTCGACACGATCAGCCATGACTTCGGCATTCGGCAGGACTTCGACTTCGGTCTCACGCCGTATTACCGGTTTGAATGGCAGGACCAAACGCTCTCCCCGAAGCGCGCGACCGGTGCCATCGCGGAGGACATCACCGCTCACATTGTCGGAGTGGAGTACGAGAAGGAATCGCTGCGGTTCTTCGCCGAGCTCGAGGATCGCGAGTCGACGATCAACCCGTTCGAGAGCACCCGCCTGGGGGCGTCATACACTCATAGGTTCAAGTCCGGCGCGGTGTCGACGGTGCACGCCCGCTGGACGGACACGACTCACGGCGCCCCCAACGAGCGTGACATCGAACTGCTTACGATCGAAGGTCGGCACCGGCACCCGATCACACCCAAGCTTACCCTTGAAGGATCCGTGCTGTTCCGCGACGGCAAGGACTCGAGATCCCGGGACACCGAGGGCGTTGACGTGTCGCTGTCCCTCGAATGGTTCATACGCGAGGTGAAGATGTCGATGAGTCTCGAGCACAACGAGTTCGAGGACGAGTTTACGGAGAGCGACTCGACCGCCCTGTTCGTACACGTGAGACGAGAGTTTTAGACGTCATGGAAGATAGACGGCAAAGAGAGAGCGCAGTGAGTCGTCAAACGGATGTCTCGACGCGACCGGTCCTCGGCATGAGCGCCGTGCGGAACACCGTGTGCGCAGTTGCGGTAGTGACCTCCGTGCTCTCGGCATGTGGTTGCCAGGGCCCGCTCAAACCGATCTTCGACGAGGTCAAGCCGCCGCTCGCCTGGCCCGCGGACCCCGCCCGGGCGAAAATCCGTTACGTCGGCAGCCTGACCTCATCGGCCGACCTCAAGGCCCGCCGCACGTTTGCTCAGGGCCTCGCGGACTTCTTTGCGGGCGCCGAGGAGCCCGTGCGACTCTCAGGACCGCGCGCCGTCGTAACCACACGCGGCGGCGGTAGAGTCTGGATAGCCGACCCCGGCGGACGCTGTCTTCACGTGTTCGACCTGCAAGACAGATCGCACAGGAAGATCGTAAGCGCAGGCGAGGACCGGCTTCTCAGTCCGTCCGGTTTGTGCGCCGGGCCCAATGACACCGTCTTCGTGTGCGACTCGGAGGCCGCGACGATCTACCAGCTTTCCGAATCGTCGGGAGCCCTGGTGCGCACCATCTTCCCGACGGATGATCTCGAGCGTCCGGTGGCGCTGCACTATGATCGAGGTCGAGCGGAGTTGTACGTCGTCGACGTGGCCGCCCACAACATCAAAGTGCTCGATCACGACGGCCGGGTCGTTCGCGTTCTGGGGCGCAGAGGCTCGGAACCAGGCGAGTTCAACTTTCCGTGCGACATCGCCGGCGACGACTCCGTCATATGGGTGGCCGACGCCGGCAACCAACGCATCCAGGGATTGACTCATCGAGGCGAGTTCGTCGCCTCTTTCGGCGAGGCCGGCGACGCACCCGGTCAGATGGCTCTTCCAAAGAGTGTTGCGACGGACAGCGAAGGCCATGTCTACGTCGTGGACGCACGGTTCGAGAACGTCCAGATCTTCGACAAAGGCGGCAACCTCCTTCTCATCATCGGCGAAGAAGGGGCGGACCCCGGACAGTTCTGGCTACCGGCCGGGATCTTCATCGATCCCAACGATCGGATATGGATTTGCGACACTTACAACCGGCGCGTCCAGGTCTTCGACCGA